>CAMDSZ010000130.1 GCA_945906945.1 Akkermansia muciniphila | reverse complement strand
AGGTTACCGGAGCAGTGGTGGTGCGATTGAACCGGACTCGCACGAATCACGGCATCCCCTGGGAGCGCGTAGCCCCAGCTGCGCCCAGACGAGGATTACACCAAAGAAGTGGCACAGCAGTGAAGAGGTACAACTCGTCTTGATGTAGGAACGCATCAGCGCAGCTGGGGCTGCGCGCTCCCAGGGGTTGTCGACGGTCGCGCCTCTGGCGCTTTGGAGCCAACAACTGAATTTGTGAACTATTGGATCCGCATTTCTAGCCTGTACTGCCTACTAGATCAAGAGACCAACTACTGCTTGTCCGTTGTTTGGTGAAACGGGTCAGATCAGGTGTGAAAACGGCGTGACGATGCGAGAAAGCGGAATCGGGTTCACCAGCGCCTGCGATCTTAGGCCCGTGTTTCCATAAAAATGCGGGTTGATGCTGAGTTTGATCGATTCGAAGGAGACAATTGATTGGGATGGATTGGTGGTTTTCATGGCCTTCAAGATCGTAGGTCTCGCGCCGCTCGACAATCTCATGTCATTTACCATTCGAATGAAATCGTCCAAACCCAGAAATTTCTTTTACCTATTGGTCCTCTGCACCGGGCTTTGGATCGGCCAGTCGGCCCCCCTCCTCTGGGCGGCGAAGGACGCGCCCTTTCGCCGGGCAGGGACCTTGCCGCGCTCCGAGGTGGTACGGCTCTTGTTTGAGGCGGACGTCCTGCAGCAGCTTGAAGCGTTCGAACAGGCGCGGGCCCTTTACCGGGAGGCGGACCCTTCCGGCAGCTGCCCGGAGGAACTCGTTGCCGCCTACGTAGCGAGCTCGGGACAGGGCGAGAGGCTGTTTTTGGACATGGAAGCTGCGCGCAAGGGGGACATGCAGGCATTGCGCGCCGCACTGGACCGACTGTACGTGGACAGACGGGACCCGTTTGGCGACCCGTCGCTTGCTCTGGAGCTTTACAACGCTGCGAGGAAAGCTAACCCAAAGGGGTCCCTGGAGGGCGGGGCCGAGGTGGCGGAGCTTTTGAAAATGGCGGTCGCTCCCGGGCCCTTCGACATGGAGGCGTTTTTGAACCGCGACACTCTGGCCGACTGGCGCCAGCGCGCCGCGTCGTCCCGGGAGTCCATGGGCGGGCCCACCTTTTTTCTGTGGGAGTTGGCGGAGGAGGCCTCCGTTGGCGGAAGGTTTGGAAAGCCCGACCCCCAGCTTGCCTTGCAGCTAGCCGCCCGCGGGGCTGGAAGCCTGGGCGAGCGCCTCTCCGCAGTGCGCGCGGCCCATGCGAATTGGAACGGGAACGCGACTGCCAAGTTCGAGTACAGGAGGTACCTTCCGTCTTTGGAGGGTGCGGAGCAGGCGGAAAAGGACCGCGCCGTCAGGGAGGAGGAGCGCCGGGAGGTAATGGAGAGGGAATTCGAAGCGCGTTACAAGCGCACAGAGGCAGTCTTCAAAGATCCCCGCGCACTCAACGTGAATCTGAAAGACGCCCCCGGGGTTATCTCTTCAGAGGACGGGCGCCTGCGCATTGCGAGCTGGGACACCGGAACCGGGGGCACAATGCACGAATACTGCTCAATGGCGCAGTTCAAATCTCCTGACGGCAAGGCCGGCTTCGCGTTGCTGGACTATCCGGGGGAATGGGAAAATGCTGACGTCGGGAAGCAGCCGGCGATTTTTGGCTCTGTGTACAAGATCGACACGATCACCACCGGCGCGAAGGAAACCGTTTACCTCGTTTGGTGCAACGCCCGGGGTTCACTCCACATGTTTTCAGAGTGCGTTGCTGCTGCTACCCTTAAAAACGGAAAAATGGAGAAGGCCCCTTTTTTCAAAACCAGGCGGGCTCTTTTGAGCGACATTCAATTCGTCTACACAGTTTCAGACGACGGCGACCGCCCGGAATTTCAGTTCAAAAAAGAAGACGGCCCCACTCTCTTGGTGCCCATCATTTCGGACCAGAACGACTTCTCCGGAAAGTTTTTCAAATACGTGTTCGACGGAAAATGGTTCGCCTACAGCGGCGTCGAAGCGAAGTAGGGCGCGCCCGGCTAGAGGTGCTTTTCGCTCGGCTTGCGCGCCTGAACCACGCTGTTCTGGGTGAATTCGGGCAGATCGGCAGGGGTGTCCACGTCCCTCAACTCAGTAGGGATCGACTCCACCGAAACCAGGGCCTCGGAGCGGGACATGATGTTCGTACCGACAACACGTTGAACAAAATGCTCCCATCACGATTTATTAAGACCGCGGAATCTCGCGCCGCTCGGCAACCTCATTTCATCTACCAATTTGATGATGACGTTGAAGTTCTTTGAACTTGGATGGCTGCCGCTCAGGCATGCGGCGGAAGTAGCAGGCTACTCAAAACGTGCATTCATTGATGTGCTGGGCGAGTATGGCATCCCTGTGGCACACTATCCGGCCCGCGATTGCTTGCCAAGAGGTCGCATGGTAAAGATCGCCGCCGTGCCTCCGCTGCTCGATGCTCTGGATGCAAATCACATCCGGATCCGCGACTCCCTTTGTGATGCGAAATTGAAATTAGCGGGCGAGTCAGTGGGCTAGTGAAGCAAAAAGACTGAGAGTCACCAGCGCGGCTCTAACAGCAATCCATCTCGCAAATTTCTAAAAAAGCTCGATAATTTATATCGTACCCCATGCTTTCCCGTTTATCCCTTGCTTCATTTTCAGATTTTATCCGGACCGTCCTCGGCGCTGCATTGACGGTGGTGTTGCTATCGCCAACTTCGCATGGCTCGGATGCAGCGACCCAAGCCGTTGCCCAGATGCCGGGGCTCATTGCATTCTGGACTTTCGGTGAGGAAGCGGGGCAGACGCGTTGCTCTTCCGGCACCAAGGAGAAATTGCCCCTCGAAGAGGTTGGTGGACCAATTAACCGTATAGAAGGAGGCGCTTTCTCCGGTTACTCGGCCCAGTTTGATGGTCAGCATTATTTTCGGATTCCCTACGCCGAGCTTGGCGGGTTGAACATCTCCGGCAAAGGTGCGAAAGTCAGCATGTTCGCAGTGGTGAGAGTGAGGAGCGGCAAGACGATAGCCGGTATCTGGAGCGAAGGTAAGGGCGCCGGCGACGACTCCGGCACGCGCCAGTACGCCATGCTCATGGACATGCCGACCTATGGCGGGCCGAATAAGCTTACCCCCCACATTTCCAGCGAGGGCGGGGTCACTCATCGCGCCGACGGCTCTAAATTTCCCTGGTGCGCCGACTATGCCGCTGGAAAAACAAGCCTGCCGCGCGATGAATGGATGACGTTGGGGTTTACCTACGACGGCCAGTTTATTCGCGCATACTTTAACGGTGTCCTCGATGCTCAGGACTTTGACGCTGAAAAACAAAAGCGCACTGACCCTTATTTTACCAACGAAGGGCCCGATGGCGGATCACGCGGAATCAATCCCTTTTACCACGGTCGGGGCATCTTTGCGTACGAATCGACCAAACATGCTCAGACAAAAATAGCGCCCTCAGATTTTACCGTCGGCTCTCGTCTTGTCATGGGCGGCAAGCTGCGCGAAGCGCTCGTCGGCGACATGGCTGGGTTGGCGGTTTTTAGTCGAGCTCTCAGCAATGAGGAAATGACCACGCTCCACGCCGCAGCGCTCAGGTAGGGCGCTGCTCCTGTGCCGCGGGAAACTCCGAAGGATTTGATTCTTCGCCGGAATTTGATTCGATCAGGCGATCAGACTCATCCTGCTTCGACATTTGGCAAATATTGCGATTCTGATTCCTGTGGCGCTGGGATCGCTGACTGGACTTTTGCCAGTTGCCGGCGGGTACTTTCTTGAGAGTGCTAGGTGATCGTAATGCGCCCCCACCAGCGCTTGCGAGCAAGTTACCCTGCATAATTTAGGGTGCATAAAACAGTGGAGACACGCTTAAATGTTGTTCTTTATTCTGGTTCCGATTCGAAGTTACGGCTTCTGAATTTACGAATGATCTCCTCTGGATCTGCTCCCCGCGCTTCGATTTCCTTACGCAGAAAAAACTCTGCTTCAATGCTCGATGGTGGATTCAGCAGCCTGTTTCCGGAGCGCGCTGCGTTGTAAACTTCCTCGGTCCGGATCGGTGGATGGTTGACCGACTTAGATTCCGGTCCGATTGAAGTTCCAAGAAACGGATTCAGGAGGATGTTGTCGCAAATTCGCAATCCGTTCACGTTTCTGACGGTGATTGCTTCGCGTCCGCTGTTGCAAATCAGGTTATTTTCGAGGTGTATGTTTTTTAGCGGCCGCCCCCATCCACTGATGCTGACGGTACTGTTTTGAGGAGAGATGCTCGAATCAAGAAACACGTTGGAACGGATGGTCACATCATCTGGGCTGCCTCCTTCGATGTGACCCACCGGACCGTTTGAGACAATGAGAGCCGCCCCGCAGCGGACTACACGGTTGTTTTCAAATAATCCGGGGCCACACTGTAGTACGATGCGCTGGTAACAATCCACGAACGCGCAATTTCGGATGGTCCATCCGGCGTTCTGATGAGCGGGAAAAATCACGGTTGCCTCGTTGAGTCGGTCGTCGATGGGTTCGCGAAAAGTGACGGTTTTCCCGTCAACGGTCTCGACCGTGAAAATGGCGATGAACGAATGTTTTTTTCGGTCGTAAACCTCTGCCCACTGGCCGGCTAAGAGTTGCTTCGGCAGATCGTTCTTAAAGGTGATCGACTGGCCCGCAAGCGCCGCTGCGTGATGCCAGTAGCCGTGGTTGTTGAAGGCATCATCAGTGCTGCGGTGGATTACGACGCCATCGAAGGTGGAGCCGTGCTGGCATGCGTTGTTCATCGTGCCCTCTCCTCCGAGGAGGTTGTTCGAACCGGGACGTGCCATGAAGCGGCAGTCAATCCATTTGTGATCGCCGTACCCTCCGGTCTCGGAGATGCACGCCTTGGCCGCATAAACGCGGCAATCGCGAATCGTGATCTCTCGGCACTCACTTAGCCAGATGGACTCCGAGGTGCTGTAGAGAATCCCGAGCACATCACCCACCTCCAGTGAGCCTTCCTTGCCGTAAGTCTTCCGCCAAGTATCCTCGCGAATGCTCCGCAGGACCTTCTTGTTTTTCATCGTCAGCCAAAATCGCCCCTCGCTGGTTCGCTCCAGACTCCGGTAAAACATGTTGCCCGGCCCCCAGTCTGCATCGATGGAATAGAGGGCCGCGATATGATGCCCGTTCGCCTTAAACGGAATGAACCGTCCCTCGGCGTCCGGAGCTTTTGAGATTATGCGCGTCCCTGTCAGCGGCTCGACTTCGATCCGGTTGTTGTCGAAATCAAAAGCAGTGACCCGTGCATCCATGCAACCCCGCGGGTCGCTGTCGATGGTGAGGCCTTCGAGTGTAAGGTGGCTGCAATCGATAATCTTCACCATCCGATGCGCCGCCGGCGCCGGCGCATCACTGAGATTAAACCAAAATGTCACTCCGTGAGCGCGTATGCGAAAAGGCCTTTCTGGGGGACGATGCAGACCATGAAGTGCGAATGAGCCGTCTGTCACCAGCCAGTTCGCTCCAAACCGATAGTTGCCCGGTGGGATCGTGAACGATTCGTCTCCCGCTTCGCACGCGGCGATGATCTCGTCCCGAATGCGCTGTCCATCCGCAAGTTGGCGGAGCTTCTCGGCATCCGTGAAAATCGGCCCCGGCGGATTGTCAGCAGAATAAGGAATTTTCCATGCGCTTTCTTTTTCCTCTGGATTTGGAGCCTCACCGCCGCTCTTTGCAGTCTCTGCACCACGTGACACAGGGTGAGACAGCACAAGAAGCAACACAGCAACCACTCTAGCGAGACGTATGATTTTCAATGAGTGCACGGTCGGAATACTATTAGGACTCGCTGAATCGGTAAGAGAATGATTTTCGCAAGATTTCCGCAGCTCGCGCGCGAGCTTCCGAGACAGGGCGAAAAGCAATTTCTTGCATTTGTTCTTAAACAAACTGCCGATTAATGCCTGTAATAAACCGCTTCATTGAACGAGACCAACCGGCATTCGTCACTTGCCTCGCTTAGTCCCGCACATTTCCCAAATCCAAGGAAAGGATTTGAGAAACACCTATAATACCGATGCACAGTTGTTTTCCATCCATGCTCACATCGATGTTTCTTGCGAAATCCCAGCAACGATAGATTTGTACCATCTTTCCATCACGAACATCCCAGGCTCTGACATAGAAATCGTTGGAGCAGGTGACAATTACTGGCTTGGTCGGATGCCAGACAGCGCGTCGTACCCACGCTCATATACCGTCTGCTCGAGTTGGTGCGCATCCCATACGAGGAGCTCGCTGGAACGCCGGAGGGCATTCTGACACTGCGCGCTTTGAAGGCGGAACCGCTGGATGAACTGCTGAGCGATGCGCTGTGGGAGGAGTCCCTTTTATTTGCGATTTCCGACAGTGCCTTGGAGCGGATGTTGCGTTATATTTTAAACGCCGACCTAAACGTCTCCCTGCTCAAGGAACGCCTCAAAACAATCCGCAGCAAACCTCTTCAGACCAAAACCATGACTCTCGCCGATCAACTCAGACAAGAAGGGCTCTCCGAGGGTCAATTACTCGCCTTTCGGACAGCTGTACAACGAGCCTTGGAAATCCGGCATGGTTCTTGTCCGGAGGGAATCCGCGAAGCATTGGACGCCATCAACGATCCGAAGCGACTTGAGCAACTCCACGAAATCGCTTTCCGATCGCAATCCCTCGAGGCCTTCGCACAGAAGCTCTAAACCGAACGCGCCCGCGCAGCGGACAATCAGCGCAGACGACCAGCGTGCGGCCTGGGGACAGACACTTTTGATCTGTACCAAAACAAGTCGAACAGCTGATAACAAATAAGATAAAGGATATTTGTTCATCTTCCGGCGTGAATGATGGAAGTTCTATTTCACCTGTAAACTTCTCGTCGATGTCCAACTTTAATCACGATGATGACGAGTTGGCTGTCTTGAATCTCGTAGATTATCCGATAATTTCCCTGGCGTACTCTGTAATGTTTTCTACCTGACAGCTTCACGCTTCCGGCAGGATGGGGGTCATCTTTGAGTAAATTGATACTTTCTATGATACGTTGGACATCTTGTTTTGGGGTATCCTTTAGATCTTTTGAGACGGACTCCTTAAAGACTAATTCAAATTTGGCCACGACCTTTTAACTCCTTTAAAAAGTCTTCATACGAGATGGTCTTTTCCTTATTCCGGCTTTCGATGTCCGAGAGATCGTCTAGGTCTTCCGCGAGCGTAGTCCTGATGGCGTCATTGACCAAATGGGAGATGGTTCGGTCCGCTTCTACGGATTTCAGCTTCAGGGCCCGATGAATGTCTTCTTCGAGATAGATCGTGGCTCGCTTCATAGCAACATACCATAGCGTCAAAACGTCTGGACGTCAAGCTGAGCGCGAGCGCTAGCAGCCGCCGCTACTGTGCGGCCTGGGGACTATGCTATCGGCCTGGGGACAGGCACTTTTGCTCTGTACGCTGTTGCGCACTCTGGCAATGCGGTCGCTTTTGTGTGGCGCCTCAGCGTCAGCTGGCCGACGCACCGTCCCTCGTCACGCGAGGATTTTGTGAATCACTTCGCCATGCACATCCGTGAGTCGGAAGTCGCGGCCCTGAAAGCGAAACGTGAGCTGCTTGTGATCAATCCCCAGCAGATGCAACAGCGTCGCATGGATGTCGTGCACGTGGGCCCGGTCTTCAACTGCATTGAACCCGAGCTCGTCCGTGGATCCTACCGTGATGCCCGGCTTGGTGCCCCCGCCCGCAAACCACATGGTGAACGCGTCGATGTGGTGGTTGCGTCCGGTGAACTCACGGTTCTCTCCCATCGGTGTGCGTCCGAATTCGCCGCCCCATATCACCAGCGTGTCTTCCAAAAGACCGCGCGACTTCAGGTCGCGCACCAGCGCTGCACAGCCCCGGTCGATCTCGGCGCAGCGCTGCGGAAAATCTTTTTCGAGCGTCTCCCCCGTGCCCCCGTGGCTGTCCCAGTTTGTGTGGTAGAGCTGCACAAAGCGCGTGCCCCTTTCCACCAGTCGCCGCGCTAGCAGACAGTTTCGCGCGAAGGAAGGGGTCTTCGGATCCACCCCATACAAATCAAGGGTCGCCTGAGTCTCCCCCGAGATGTCGATCAATTCGGGGGCGCTCGATTGCATGCGATACGCCATTTCATACGCATTGATGCGCGTTTGAATTTCCGCGTCACCGGTCGACTCCAAGCGTTTGAGGTTGAGCGCGCGGATTGCGTCGATTGTCGTCCGCTGGTCCGCTGCCCCGATGCCGGGCGGATTCGAGAGGCTCAGAATCGGTTCGCCCTGCCCGCGCAGCGGGACTCCCTGGTAGGTGGTCGGCAGAAAGCCGCTTCCCCAGTTCACAGCTCCCCCGCGCGGCCCGCGCGGTCCGCTTTGCAGCACAACGAATCCGGGCAGGTCGCGGGATTCGCTTCCGATGCCGTAGGTGACCCACGACCCGATGCTCGGCCGCCCGAACTGGCCGCTGCCCGTGTTCATGAAAAGCTTGGCGGGCGCGTGATTGAAGAGACTGGTGGCGCAGGAGCGCAGTACGCAGAGCTCGTCCGCGACGCTTGCGGTGTGGGGCAGCAGATGTGAAATGGATGTACCCGCCTGTCCGTGCTGCGCAAACGAGCTTCGGGAGCCAAGCAGTTTTGGCGAATGACTTGAATTCATGAAGGCGAAACGTTTCCCCTCGATGAAGCTCTGCGGGATGGTTTCACCATTGAGCTCGTTGAGCTTTGGCTTGTGGTCGAACAGCTCGAGCTGCGAGGGGCCGCCGGCCATGAAAAGATAAATCACGTTCTTTGCGCGCGGCTTCAGATGCGGTTTTTGCGGCGCAAGCGGGTCCGCTGCGGTGGCCGCGCCATGTGCTGGCGACCCCGATAGCAGGGACGTGAGTGCAATCGAACCGAGGCCCATCGCGCAGTCCCCGAAAAAGTGCCGCCGCGTGGCTTGGTGAATTGGATCGGTGTTCATCGTTTGAGCCGGTGTTGATTTGTGAGCAAGCCGTGTCGCCTTACTCGCGTGTGATGGTTTCGTCCAAGTTCAGCAGGGTCCGCGCCGCCTGTAATGGCGTGAGCCCGCCGAGTACGCGCGCTTCTTCCTGGCTTGGTCGCCTCGCCACGCAGCGTTGGAAAGCGCTTTCAATGCCCTCACGCTCGATGATGCCTTTAAGCGCCTCGGCGAATTCAAAAAACGCCGTGTCGTTGAGCAGCGTGAGCGCCTGCAGCGGCGTGTTGCTCCGGTTGCGGCGGGTGCAGGTGGTGAATGAGTCCGGGGCGTCGAACACCGTGAAAGCCGGGTGCGGGCTGGAGCGGAAAAGATACGTGTAGAGTCCGCGGCGGTAACGGTCCGGGGCTTTGCTCACCGGCCATGGGCGTTTGGTCTGACCCACGTTCATTGCGGCCTCGGGCTGCGGAGGGTACACCGGTTTGCCTCCCAGGTTTCGGTTCAATAATCCGCAGGCCGTGAGGCAGGCGTCCCTCACAAATTCGGCGTCGAGGCGCAGCCGCGTCTGGTGCGAGAGGAGCCGGTTGTAGGGGTCCTTGAGTTGCAGGTCGGGCCGCGCGTCCGAAGAGCGCTTGTAGGCCTCGGACGTCACCAGGAGCCGGTGCATCGCTTTGAGATGCCATTGCTGGTCCATCAACTCAACCGCCAGCCAGTCCAGCAGCTCGGGATGCGTGGGGGGGATTCCCTGCGTTCCAAAATCATTCTCCGTCACCACCAGTCCTTTCCCAAAATAGTGCTGCCAGATCCGGTTCATGATCACCCGGGCCGTGAGCGGTTGGTTCCTGCTCACCAGCCAGTGGGCGAGGTCCAGCCGGTTGAAAGCCCCCTGGGCGGCGGGTGCATCCTGGGAGGTGGGGGCCCCCTGGGCGGGCTGGAGTTTTGGCAGAACCGACGGCGTGCCCGCACTCACCTCTTCCGCTGGCCGCGTGAAGTCGCCCTTGATAAAAAGCTGGGTTTTACGCGGCTGGCTGAGCTCCTGCATCACCAGCGAAGTGGCCCGGCTTGCTTCTTCGGATTCAAGCTCGTTCAGGCGATCATTAATCCCTTTGAACTCGGAGTCATTGAAGGCGAACTGCGCGTAAAGCACCCGGTTCTGTGCAAGGGTGCGCTTGGCTGCGGGAGTCTGCAGCGCTTTGAGTTCCTCGGGCTTTAATTTCTTTTTTGCAGGCTCCAGCAAGCCCGCCTCCCATTGCGCGAGAAACTCAAGTCGCGTGGGCATGATCTGCGTCAATTTCGCCTGCACCTCCTTGCGCTCCTGTTCGATCTGTATTGGGCCCGTGCCGAGGTTTGGAATAACAACGGTTGGATTTTTTGTGGAGCCGTGTCCGTCCTGCTCCTGGTTGTTAAAAAATGCGTAAAAACCGAAGTATTCGCGCTGGGAAAAGGGGTCGAACTTGTGGTCGTGGCACTGGCAGCAGCCAATGGTGAGCCCAAGCCACACGCTCCCGGTGGTTGCAACCCGATCAAACACGGCTTCCACGCGGAACTGCTCGGGGTCGATGCCGCCTTCTCCGTTGATTTGGGTGTTGCGGTGGAAGCCGGTTGCGATGCGTTGCTCGAGCGTTGGGTTCGGGAGAAGATCGCCCCCGAGTTGTTCGACGGTAAACTGGTCGAAGGGCATGTCGGCATTGAGTGCGCTCACCACCCAGTCGCGGTAAGGCC
>CAMDSZ010000129.1 GCA_945906945.1 Akkermansia muciniphila | reverse complement strand
GTTGCGTTCCAGCAGATGCGATTCCGCGACGTTCTCGTGATCGTCGCCCATCGTCTGCATCATTGAAACGGCTTTTGAAACAACCGTCTTTGATCCGAGATAAACAAGGATCTGAAGCAGTTCGTTGTTCTCTGCCTGAGTTTTTTGGGGGAACAAAGGATCAAGTGTTTTAACGAGAGAGATGGACGTTTCAGTACCGGGCATCCCCATCCGGGTGAAGACCAGTTGCCATGCGCGAAGCAGCGGAAGCTTCAGTTCTGTTGCCAGAGATTTGTACTCCAGTTGCGAAAGTGCTGCGATGATCTTTGGTTGTAGCGATGCATCTCCAACGCGGGCCAGGGCAATGAGCGCCTCAATGGCGGCCTGTGGGTTTTTCTCTGAGAGAGCTTTTTTAGACCAACTAGCAAAAGGCTGCTTCTCAATCGCAACGCGTGCTGCAAACCGCACAAAACGGTCTTTGTGCGAGAGGTGAGGCCATGCCTTTTGGATCGCTTCTTTATCGGAGACGCCGTCGACGTGCAGTGCTTCGAGTTCTCGGCGCAGTTTCGCCTCAGCCGGCAGTTTGTCGGCGTTCACGGGTGCGGTTGACTCGGGACCTACGTAGGTGACGCGGTAAAGAGCCGACTGATTGCGGCGTCCGCCGACGGCAAAATACATCGCGCCGTCCGTTGGATGTATGAGCACATCAGTCACCGAGAGAGGTTTGCCGGAGACGAATTCAGTCTTTTCGGTCTGATACGAAGCTCCGTCTGGAGTTGGAAAGAGCGCGTACATTGTTCCGTAGGTCCAGTCATTGGCAAAGATCGCCTTCTGGTACTTGGCGGGGAATTTTGCGCCCGTACCCGAGCAAACTCCTGTCGGGCTGCCCGGGCCGATGTTCACCGTTGCGGGAAGGCTATCGGGATAATAGGAAGGCCACTTCCCAGCGCCGCTTCTCCATCCGAAGTCTGCGCCGCTCGTGGAGTGGTTGATCCGCGTTGGGCGATACCAGGGAGTTCCGATGTCCCACTCCATATCGGAGTCGTACGTGAAGATGTCGCCGTTCAGGTTGAAGGCGAAATCAAACTCGTTGCGATATCCATAGCAAAACATCTCGAGGTTTTTGCCATCTGGATCGATCGATGCAATGTAACCACCCGGGGCGAGAATGCCTTTGGCGTGCCCGTTGGCGTCCCAGAGGCGAGGCAAGAGATGGTCTTCACTCCAGGCTTTAGCACCTCGGACATGGTCGATAACTGCAGGCGGTTTGGTGTGGTTGCCTGCGCAGAAGTAGACACGTTTTTTATCGGGTGAAAGCACTAAGCTGTGCGGGCCGTGTTCTCCGCCGCCCTCGAGTGGGATGAGAAATTCTGCCTTATCAAACTGGTCGTCGTTATCAGTGTCGATAAGGCGGTGGATTCCTTTGTTTGCACCTTCACCGACCATCACGTAGAGGCTATCGAACGCGTAAAGCAGTCCGTGAGCTCCTGTGATTTCAGAATGTAGTTTTTCAACGTGTGTCCCGGCCTCTGTGTCGGCTGCAGCGGCGGGCGCCGGCGTCACGCGGTACAGTCCCCCATATTGATCTCCGCAGATCAGGCGGCCTTTCTTGTCAACTGTCATCGATACCCAAGAGCCCTGAATGATCTTTGGCACGCGATGAAGCAGCTCGACCTTAAATCCGGCCGGTGCTGCAATGTCTGCCGGCATGGTAACCGCGGGTTGGTTAAGGCAAAGTTGATCGCTCGATGCGGAGTTCTTTTGTCCCAGGGTCACCTGCGTGGAGGCGGCGCCTTTCGTTGAGGGCGTGAAAGTCCAATTTTGATCGGACTCCAGAGTCAGACTGGTTCCATCTGTAAATTCGATGCTCAGGATCGCGATGGCTTGTGGAGCGTTTTTGCCATCGCTTACCTCGATAGCTAGCGTGTTCAGGGCAGGCAGGACTTTCCCTTTCACGTCGAAGACAGCGGGCGCAGCACCTAGGTTTTCGGCATTGAGCTGCACGCTGCCCTTGGTGCTTGCCGCAACGCGCAGAGACGCTGCTGAGACAGGTTTGGAGATGGCGAAAGTTGTGGAGAAGCTGCCCTTGGTTGAAGTGGATTCCTTGGGAGGCGTGATCCATGTGGGCTCGGCTTTCAAGCTTGAGATGCCGACGAGAATCGGTGATGCGATTGCGAGCAACCGAGAAAAAATCTGCGGTTGGAGGAGGGAGATTTTTGGGTTCATGAGTGCGGTTGGAGGACCAAGCTTAGAATGCGCAAAGAAAGCATTCCTTAGGAAAATTATAAGCGAGAGGCGACGGATTGCGGACGCCTGTCGCGATAGACTCCGGTTAGGGTAGCAGCAGGACTGTGAGACGTTTCGGCCCGTGCGCGCCAAGGACGAGGATTCTCTCAATATCCCCGGTGCGGCTCGGTCCAGTGATGAAAGAGATCATGCTTGGATAGCCCGTTTCACGATACTTCGTTGCAAGGCTAGCGTAGGCTTCGGTTAGGTCAGTCACTAGCTGGCTGCGACGAGCCACAACCAAGTGATGTGGAGGAAGCACGCTCAGCACCCGGCCGCCGGAGCTTGGGCCGGTTACGCAGACAGAACCCGTTTGTGCGACAAGCAGCTCGCATTCGGAGAGTCCCGCATCGCAAGCCTCGAGCACTTCCTTATCGTAACCGTTGTCGACCCACACCCGGTTAAGCGATGTAGGCAGCGCTCGATCCACTGCATCGGTGAGTTCGCCATGATGAAGCGCCACGGTTTTCCATTCGCATTGTTCGGCAATCGACGCGATCACGGCTGCGGCCTGTGCAGCGTCGGTGCACACATGGAGCTCTGTTTTCAGCGTCTCGCTGAGGCGCGCAAACAAAGCGAATCGCTCTTCCGCGGAAGACCCAACGGGCGGCAGCCATTCGCGGAAATGTGCAGTTGTTGGCTCGCCTCCTGCGGAGCGCTCTGCTGGGTGCTTTAGCGGAGCCTCTTCGCGTAGAGCCTCGCGGATTTTCGCGAGGATTTGGGTGCGGTCACCGTTTGAGCTCGTGGAAGAATTTGACGTGGCGATCATCAGCGGGTGGTGTTCGTCGATTCAGTTTGAGAAGCGCGGGTTGACTGGTGCCGTTTAAATTGCGTTCGAAAACTTTCGGCGGCGGGTTCTGGGAAGTCTCGTGTGTCCGTCCAGACACGCACGGGGTCGGCTAGGGTGCCCTGCACCAACGGGTGCAGTTTCGCGGCAAGGGGAGCCACTTTGGTTGCAAACGAGTAAAGGCGTGGGCGCCGCATGAGAAATGAAAAGGCCTTCCACATGAGGTTCTCCAGGGGCGTCGGCTTCTGCGTCACGGCATTGCGTCGGTTGCGCAGAAGATGGTGGTGGATGTCGATGCCCACCGGACAGGTTTCGGTGCACGCACCGCAAAGCGAGGAGGCGCCGGAAAGGTGTTTCCAATCCTGCAGTCCCCTGAAGTGCGGTGTGATCACCGAACCGATGGGGCCTTGGTATGTGGTGCCGTAGGTGTGGCCTCCGATATTTTTAAAAATTGGACAGACGTTCAGGCACGCTCCGCACCGGATGCAATGCAATGCGTCGCGCTGTTCGGGATCCGCAAGCAGGCGGGTGCGGTGGTTGTCGAGAAGCACAACGTGGAATTCCTCGGGGCCGTCGTTTTCTCCCGGTTGCCGCGGGCCGCCGTACATCGAGTTGTAGCCGGTGAGATGCTGTCCTGTGCCAGCGGTCGCAAGCATCGGGAGCAGAAGTGCGAGATCACCAAGGCGCGGAACGACTTTTTCGATGCCTACAAGCGCGACGTGAATCCGCGGGACACCAACCGTGAGCCGCGCATTGCCCTCGTTTTCCGTGATGGAAATCATTCCCGCATCAGCGACGATGAAATTGCCGCCAGAGATGCCCATGTCTGCTTCAATGTAGGTTCGACGCAGAACTTTGCGGGCAATCATGGTTAGTTCTTCCGGGCTGTTGGTCTTTGCCGTGCCGAGTTCCCGGTTGAAGAGGTCGCTAATTTCATCCCTGCGCAGGTGCATGCATGGAAAGACGAAATGGTACGGGGCCTCGCCCTTGAGTTGCTGTATAAATTCGCCGAGGTCGCTTTCCACAACGCCAAATCCCTCCGCGACCAGAGCTTCATTGAGGTGGATCTCTTCGCCTGTCATCGCCTTTGATTTCACAATGGCTTTGACGTTTTTTTCCTTCGCCAGATTCAGGATGTAATCGCGCGCTTGTCGGCTGTCGTTGGCCCAAAATACTTTTCCTCCGCGAGCCGTAAAGTTGCGCTCAAATTGCTCGAGGTATTTGTCCAGATTGTTGACCGCCTCGTGCTTGATGGTGGACGCGGCGGCGCGCGCGGACTTCCAATCGGTGAAAGTGGCGCCAGTTCTGTCGCGGGCGGTCTTGTAGTTTGAGAGTGCCCTGTAGACCGCAGCACGACGCGGGCCGTCGTTGGCAGATCTGTCGGCGTCGCTGTGAAATTGCGAGGATGGAGGTGCTTCGTCGGTGGCTTGCATGGGAAGGGGAAGCGTGGGTTAGTTCAGGGAGGGTTCTCTGGGTAAGGAAGGTTTCTTTTCGAGGCAAAAAATTAGCGGGCCGCGAGGACCTCTGCCAAATGCATGCACTTCACCGAGCCCACGTTCCGGTTGAGCCAGCCGCTGATCTGCATCAGGCAGCTCGAATCGTTGCTGATGACGTAGTCTGCTTTGGTCTCGCAGATCGAAGTGCATTTGACCTCGGCCATTGCGGTCGAGATCTGCGGGTATTTTACGGCGAAAGTGCCCCCGAAGCCGCAGCAGCTCTCAGCTTCCCCCATTTCGACCAACTCCAGGCCTTTAACCGCCCGCAGCAGCGTTCTTGGCGCCTCTTTGGTTCCGAGCTCTCGGAGGCCGTGGCAGCCGTCGTGGAAGGTTGCACGGCCCTCAAAACGGGCACCCACGTCGCTTACGTTGAGTTTGTTGACCAGGAACTCTGAAAACTCCCAGGTTTTGGCGGAAAGCGCCTTGGCCTCCGCCTCAAGCGCGTGTCCATGGAACAACTCCGGGTAGAATACCTTGAACATTGCCCCGCAAGAGCCAGAGCCTGAGACGATACAGTCGGCATTTTTGAAGGCCTCCAGCTGCTTGGATGCGACGGAGCGCGCTTCCTCCCAGTAGCCCGAGTTGAAGGGAGGCTGCCCGCAGCATGTTTGGTTCTCAGGAAATTCTACGCTGTGTCCAAGCTGCTCGAAGATCTTGACCATGGACATGGCCACGTTCGGGTAGAGTGAATCGATGAAGCACGGTACGAAGAGAGTGATGCGCATACGGCTGAGCGTTATCTGAAAATGAATGGCCCCGCAGGGTATTGGCAACCCTGCAGGGCAAAAGTCTCACAAAAGTCTGTCCGTTTGGACAGAAGTATACCGGAAGTTAGTTCACGTATGCCGCCTCGTTCGAGAACAGCAGTGTCTGTACAAGAGTTTCCCACGGGGAGAAGGTCACGCGTTGGACAGCCTCCCCTTCGTTCGCGATGGCATTGCGGCCGTTGTTAGTGTTCTGCGCGCGCTTGACCTTGTCCTGGGCCATCTTGGCGGCATCTTTCGTGATCTGAGCAGTCTGAGCCTTCACTGATTCCTGTTTTTTGTTTTCGTTGATCAGGAAGTCCATGGCGAGTTTGCGCTCGAGTGGGGATGGGGTGCGCTGCAGGACAATCCGAAATATCGCGGTAATGCCCTTATCTGTATTCTTCTCGACCGCCACGGCATTCACAACTTCTGGACGTTTCACGATGTTTTGCACGACCGAAGCGGCAAAAGCGCTGTTCATCAAAAACAGAGCCTGCTGCGGAACGATGGTGTTAGTTCGCTTGGTGTTCGGCTGATCGGGATTCGCCATATCGAACTGCATCAACAGGTCGGGCATGGCTGCGCGGTCAATGTAAGCGTAAACTGCGCGCTTTGGTATGAACGGTTCGTCCGTGACATTGAATGACGGGCCCCCAATCGTATTCCTATCCAGAATCCCTGCCATGCTAAGGAGTGAATCGCGGAATGATTCAAAGTCCAGACGTCTCACATTCCCCCGCCAGATGAGACTGTTGCTTGGATCCAGTTTTTCATAACTCATCTCGCCTGCGGCCTTCATGACGCTGTTGCTGGATTGCTGGTACGTTCTAGAGAGCATGATGGCCTTGTGTAGCGCCTTGACTGACCAGGCGGGCTTGGTTGGTCCCATGTCCTCTACGAACCACGCGCTCAGAAAGTCGAGAAGCTCTGGGTGGGAAGGTGCACCTGCCTGATTCCCAAGATCATCCGGAGTGCGTACAAGTCCTTCTCCAAAGTGATACATCCAAACGCGATTGACCATGACTCGTGCGGTGAGTGGGTTTGTTTTGCTTGCGATGGCCTTTGCCAGTCCGTAACGACCGCTCTCCTCTTTACCAAAAGGCGCTGATTGTCCGCCTTCGCTAAGCACATCAATGAAACGACGAGGAATAATTTTCACCTCTTCGCCAGGCTTCGGTGCGTTACCTCTGACGAACAGTGGAGAGTCTTTCGGCTTTGGGAGGTCTTCCAATGCCATCGCACGCACCGGACCACCCTTAAAGGTGAGTTTTAGTTGGTTGACTTCATCCAAGCTCGAGCGAGCTTGCAGGCGCCCTCCCAATCGAAGCCCCCAGTTCTGTACGTCTTTTCGGATCCGTTCTTCATTTATCTCGGATGCCTGCACCAGGTTGAAGGGGAATGTTGCGAGTTCGTAGCTTTCCTTATCAGCCGAATTCTTTGGGTCCTTCGTGGGATCCGTGAGTACGGCGAAGAGACCTGGGATCTTGGGTTCAAGATCAGCCATGAACTTCGCAAACAAACTGGCCGCCCCCGGAATGTCTGACGGCAAAGGGCCTTTATTTTTTTCAAGTGCGAGGAAGGCGAGAACTTTTGGCGACGCTTTATCTTTCGTCTTCCCCTCTAGCATCATCTTAACTAGTGCATCGCGCCCTTCAGGCTTGTCTGAAAGCTTCTGCAGTTTTCCAAGTTTGATGAACGGGCCCATGAATTTGTTATTTTCCCTGAATACTTTTCCAAGGGCGTCGTTGATGTCCTGATCACCCATTTTAAGTTTCGTGGTGATCTCCACGGATCGCTTCTTCTGTTCTTCGCTCGGTTCAGGATTCACAGACTTCGCTGTCAGCATCATGTACTCGAAAACGCCGTCAGCATTCTTTCGGACCTTGTCACCAACTTCCCTGATAATTCCGAAGTAGGCTTCAACGGATTTCTTCTCGAGATCAGCCACCTTCTGATTGAAGAGTTTCACCGCGGGGGAATCTGGATCGCCCGAAATCAAGGGGCCTTCTTTCGGCTCCGTGCAGCTCTCGAAGATGCCACGCAATGCGTAGTAGTCTGCTGCGGTTACGGGGTCAAACTTATGATCGTGGCAGCGCGCGCAGGCCAGAGTTAGCCCCAACATTCCGCGCCCAACTACGTCGATGCGATCGTTGATGATATCATCTTGTGTTTTAAAACGCTGTCCAACGGTTAAGAAACCGAGGGCCGCAAGATTTTCCTTGGAGTTGTTTGGAACCTTATCAGCGGCAATCTGGTTCAGAATGAACTTGTCATAGGGCATGTCTGAATTGATCGCTTTAATCACCCACTCACGGTACGCCCAAGCGTAGCCGTACCTGTAATCCTGCCCTCTAAGCTCGTTGCCTGCTGCGCCCGTGGTGTCTGAGTAACGGGCTGTGTCCAGCCAGTGTCGTCCCCAGCGCTCTCCATACCCGGGGTCTGCCAGAAGGCGGTCGATCACTGAGGCGAAAGCTTCTGGGCGCTGGTCTTTTGTAAATTCATCGATCTGCTTTGGCGTGGGAGGAAGCCCAATCAAATCAAAGTAAGCCCGGCGTAGCAGAGCTTCCTTATCCGCAGCGGTCGACGGGATCATCGATTTCTCCTCGAGCTTGGCCAATACGAACTTGTCGATCGAGTTGATACACCAGCCTGGATTTTTGACTTTGGGAGGCTCTGGCCTCTGAACTTGTTGGTAAGCCCAATGGGCTTTCTTGTCCAATTTCGCAGCGTTTTTGGAAGGCTCCCGAGGGTCAGGGGCACCCATTGCAACCCATTGCTTAAGATCTTCGATCTGGTCGTCCGTGAGCTTCTTCTTCGGCGGCATTTGGAGGTCATCCTCCCAAGTCACCGCCTTGATGAGCGTGCTCCCCTTCACGTCCCCGTCTTTGATTAGCGCTCCGGATTCCCCGCCCTTGAGCCAGTCTGGCTTCGAGTCTAAATTCAGTCCCCCCTTGATTTTGCCTTTATCCGCAGAGTGGCACTCGAGGCAGTTAGTCGCCAAAATGGGGCGAATCTTGTTTTCAAAGAACTGCAGATGCTCGGATGAAATCTGCTGTGAAACTGCAGCAGAACTTACTGACGCTTGGCCGAAAGCCAGTGCGAAGCTTAAACCAAGGGCGGTTTGATATCGTTTCATCGTTCGGGAAATTTAATTCGCGGGTACAGACCGAAAGCGCCATGACCAGAGGGTTGGTCATGGCGGTTTTTTTGAGAGGAGACTAACCGATCAGTTCTTTCGCCACGTTACCAAAGTTATCCGTTAATCGAAATGGGCGGCCGTTGTAGGTATACGTCAGCTTGGTGTGATCGAAGCCCATCAAGTGAAGAATCGTGGCGTGCAGATCGTGGATATGCATCTTGTCCTTCTCTGCGCGTCCTCCGAACGGGTCGGTCTCGCCGTAGGTTGTGCCGCCTTTGACCCCGCCTCCGGCCATCCAAGAGACCATGGCCCTGCCATTGTGATCGCGGCCCGGCGCACCAGCTGCGCCGCCTGCGGTGACAGTGCGGCCGAACTCCCCGCCCCAGATAACAAGTGTGGAATCCAGAAGACCCCGGTCCTTGAGGTCCTTGAGCAGCGCGCCGGCTGGGCCGTCGATCGCTGTCGCGGCAGCTTTGACAGTATTCGCGATATCGTCGTGCGTATCCCAGCCTCCATCGGAGGCGACTTGGACAAAACGTACCCCGCGTTCCACCAAGCGGCGTGCGACCAGCAGCTTGCTACCATTTCGGTTGTTCCTGCCCATCGTGGTTCCGCCAATCCCGTACATTTCGCGAACTTTTTCAGGCTCCTTGCTGATGTCGAACGCGTCAGTGGCCTCGGTTTGCATCTTGAACGCAATTTCGAACGCCTCGATTCGGGCTTCGAGCTGCGCATCCTTCTGAAGCTGTGCCGCGTGGATCTTGTTAAACTGCGCAGCCAAATCTAATTGCCGGCGCTGGCGGTCTAAGCTGCTAAATTCGCTGTTGATGTTCGCTAGGATAGTGGACAGCGGCTTTGACGGATCATAATCAACGTTACAACCCTGGTAGATGCCGGGGAGGAAGGCGCATTGGCGGGCCGAAGAGCGGCCTCCGAGTGTGATAAACCCAGGCATGTTTTGGTTCTCGGTACCCAAGCCATAAACCAGCCATGATCCTAAGCTGGGGCGCGGCAACTGAGCTGCTCCGGTCATCAGCATCTTGGTTGCAATCTCGTGATCGGGGATTTCAGCGAACAACGAGCGGATAACCGCGATGTCGTCGATATGCTTGCCGATCTCTGGGAAGATCTCGGAAACCTCGACGCCGGACTTGCCAGTCTTAGTGAATTTGAAAGGTGAACCAAGCGCCTTGCCCTCGTAGCCGGGGATTTTCTGCCCATTAGCCTTGGTCAGCTCAGGCTTCGGATCCCAAGTGTCAACGGTTGACGGCGCGCCGCCTGCGAAAATTTGAATGATCGCTTTGGCCTTCGTTTTAAAGTGCGGTTGCTTGGGGGTAAGCGGGCTGGCTGCATGGGCGCCGGTCACATCAAACGGGTTGATGCCGTACATTGCAGCGAGGCTCAGCCCTCCGAGACCCAAGCCGTTTCGAATGAGAAAGTCGCGGCGAGACAAGGGGCCCATTGCCTCGGGATGGATGAGGGGTGAACTGTCAGGGCCGAACGTGCATCCGGTGGGATTGTAGTTGTTCATAGTTTTGGGAATATAGAGTTATGAGAGATATGTCCTCAGACGGACTTCGGGATTCGCTGATTTGATTAGGAGAGAATGAGAGCGTTGCAACCCAAGCGGCAGTACTCGGGATCAAACCGCGAGCAGAGTGGGAACATTAGCTGGATAATTTCGGCAAGATCGAAGTGGGGCCGAACCCGACCCGACTTCCGAATGCTATTGGCATTTGCCTCAACGTACAGCGCAAACTCAGGACTGTCATTTTAGGCGGTTGTCGCCGTCCGGCTTCATTCCGTGTGGCGCGGAAAGCGAGTGTGTAATATGTTGTTCGTCAGAACTATAGTCGCTTCGCGATTCGCTTCGGAGTAAAATTTTGGTGTAACCTCATTATTTTTAGCATTTTGTCATTTTATTAACGGATTAAATTATTGCCGTATAGCATTTTGCATTGTTTTATGAGTGCCATGCTGGATCTGCTGAGCTTTGCGTAAAGCTTAAAATTCTGTTTTGCAGTGCTTTAAATAGCTTAAATGGTCCCCGCGGGATTGTTCTGCGCTTCAGTTTTAGAGAGGCGATGTGCCGGGTGATCCGGGCGCACCACCGAAATAAATCAGACGTGCCTGCGGATTTTTCGGGTTTATTCCAAAGCTCAGAGGATCCATCCTCGGTCGCCTGAAATCGTGGTGGCCGCTGAATTTGTTAACATATGCTGACGAGCTGCTTGTGTTCAAATTTT
>CAMDSZ010000128.1 GCA_945906945.1 Akkermansia muciniphila | reverse complement strand
GGTCGTTAAGGACGGCACTTGAGAAGTTCGCAATCCTTCAAGAATGAACCCTTTGCTAAAAAAATCGCCCTCAAGAACAAGCGCTGCAACCTGCGAACGCGAGAGCCGCCCGAGAAACGACGCTGCAGGCACTTCCGCGACGGAAGTGCCGCCGGAGTAAAGGAGTTGTTCATCATACAAAGCCGCCACTTGCTTCGAACCGAGCGCGGTAACCGCGGCGGACGAAAGCGCATCGAGTTGCCCCGCCTTGAATCCCGAAATTGCATTGCTTGTTAATGAGCCAACTTGCGCCCCTCCGAAGGCCGCCGATTGAGTGTCGTCCAAACTTCTAATGTCTTCCGACGTCAGCAGCCCTATCTCGGACGTTTTCAGCGCAGTAATATCGACAGTCATATTATTTGTAATTCTGTGTTGAGCTTTGACGCCCTCGGGAGATTGAAAGGGATCTGAACGTTACTCGCCCACCTTGGACTAGGCGGGACTATGCGAATCCTGTTCCTTTGAAACTAGTGTTTGATCGCTAGATGCTCGATAAAAGATACTTGGAACACCCGATCCTCTTCCCCACCTTAGTCAGACTTTCCTGAATTTGCAATGAAGCAGACAATTCATTGGATCAATGTTAAGCAGTCCATAATAAATCGCTTTAAAAGCCAATGAATTGCTGGATACCTTTTGCAATCGAGCCATATCCGCCAAGAACCTTAACTAACCTCTGATCATGGTTGTGCGCAGCGTGCCTTCTCAGAGCTCTAACTGACTCCGGCGCTGCCCCTCGAAGGTTCCTCCACGCACTTATTCACCTGGACACCCCGCCCAACCCGTAGCCAGCCAGTCAATCCGCATGTATGATTCAGCCGAATGCCCATCCAGCTTGTCTCCCTACGGATTCGTAATCTAGCCCTTGTCGAGGACCTGACCTGGTCGCTCGCCCCTGGTTTCACCGCGATCACCGGCGAAACCGGATCCGGCAAGTCCATGATTGTCGGAGGCTTGAAACTTTTAGTCGGAGAGCGCGCCGACCGCACCCTGATCCGAACCGGCGCGGACTCTTGTACGGTGGAGGCGATTTTTGAGGCCGTCCCGGCAGAGGAACTTAACCGGGTCCTGAGCGAAATCGGGGTAGAACCATGCGAGGAAGGTCAATTGCTGTTGAAGCGAGTCGTCACGGCGGCGGGAACAAACCGCCAGTTTGTGAATGGAAGTCCGGCCACCCTCGCCTCCCTGCAGAGCCTCAGCAAGGGACTGGTGGACCTCCACGGACCCCACGACCACCAGTCGCTGCTTTCCCCCGAACTCCAACGCGCGCTTCTGGACGCATTCAGCGGATCCGGCGGGATGCTTGGAGAGTACAAGGCCGCTTTCTCCAAAAGAAACGCCCTCCAGAAAGAGCTCGAGGAGCTCTGCGGAGACGAAGCCGCATTCGAGCGTGAGTGCGCACTCCTTAGCCACCAAAGTGCTGAAATCGAAACCGCACAGTTGCGCCCAAATGAAGAGGAGCAGCTTCATTCCCAGTATGCCGTCGCATCCCAGTCCCGGCGGCTGTTGGAGCTTTCGTCGCAGGCTCTGGCGCGCCTTTCGGAATCCGATGATTCAGTGGTCACAAGAGTGAGCGAACTGGCGAAGACGCTCCGCGAACTTGAACGCATCGACCCGAGTTGCGCGGACATCAGCGCCGCCCACGTGCGGGCGATCACCGAGCTTGAGGAGCTCTCGTCCTCTCTACAGCGCTACACAGACTCCCTCGATCTGGACCCTTCGCATTTGCGGGAACTTGAGGACCGCTTGAATTTGTTGGAGTCCTTGAAGCGGAAGTACGGCGCAAATATTGAAGAAGTGATCGTCTTCGGTAAAAACGCGGCCCAGCGCCTTTTGAAACTAAGTTCGCGAGCGGAGGATAGATCACGGATTCAAGCCGAGCTCAAATCAAACGGGGAAGACCTTCTCAAACTCGGGGGCAAAGTGTCTGCGCTTCGTGCTAAACACGCGCCCCTGCTCTCAAAGCAAGTGGTTGCCGAACTGCGCGGACTTGGATTCAAGAAAGCGGAATTCGACATCCAGCTCATCTCCACCCCGAAACCAAACCCGAGCGGGCTTGAGAACGTTGAGTTTTTATTCGCACCAAATTTGGGAGAGCCGCCCAAGCCTCTTCAGTCCATCGCGTCCAGCGGCGAGATCTCGCGAGTGATGCTTGCGCTGAAGTCTGCGCTTGCCGAGCAGGACATGGTTCCCCTTTTGGTATTCGACGAAATTGACGCCAACGTGGGAGGCGAAATCGCACACGCTGTCGGGGAAAAAATGCGGGCTCTCGGGAAGCGGCGGCAAGTTTTGTGTATCTCGCACCTGCCGCAGGTTGCATCAAAAGCCGACACGCACTTCGTGGTAGCGAAGGAAGAGCGCGATGGCCGCACGATATCCACGCTTGAACAGGTGCAAGCCGAGACGCGCAAATTCGAAATCGCCCGAATGCTCGGAGGCAAAACATCATCCTCTCTCGCGCTCGCTGAAACTCTCCTGCAAACTTAGACAAATTCAGGTGAACTTAGACAAAGTTCATGCCTTGCCCGCTTCGGCTGGAGACGCAGAGAGCAAGCGGCTCGCCGCTCAAAAAGGTAGACTCTTTTCCCGCTGTGCACCATCTTCCAAAGTTAATGTCAACAACCGCCCTGTTAGCACCACCAGCCACCCTAACCAACCGGTACAGCGACCGCACATTTCCCGACTTTGATTTAGCCCGATTATTGCGAACCGTATTTGCCCCGGCTGGAGGCGAGCGCGTTTGCGTTCTCATCGATCTTCCCGACCCCGCCGAAATCGCGGATCTCGCATGCCTTGCCGACCCGTCCTTCACAATCCAGCGCCATGCGTACGAGGACTTCGTAATTGGCCTCCGCGACGGCGTTCTCGATGAACTCAAACTCAAGGGCGGCGATCTATTCGCCTACGAAATCACCGGCGGCAGCAACCTTGACTTGCCTGACACTTGTTTTTCCACGGATGGAAAAGAACTTTCCCTCGAATCGGCCGTCTACAAGTCCTTCGACATCATCCTCTGCATTTCCACTTACTCGGCCACGGCGCCCCTCACTGCGTTCGCTAAGAAATTCGGCTTCCGCGGAGCAACGATGCACGGAATGAACCCGATCATTCTCAGCTCCGGGCTGTCGGTGAATTACGAGGATGTGAGCAGACAGGCGGAGAAACTACGCCTTGGAATGACCGGCGCCGACTGGGTTGAAATCGACTACACCGTCCTCAACGAAAAGGCGACGCTGCGACTCGAACTCGGCGCGCAGGAAGCCCAAAAAAGCCACGGCCTCTGCCGCGGCGGTCCAGACGTCGCGAATCTCCCCGCCGGCGAAGTTTACTTTGTTCCAGTATCAGCCGAGGGCACGTTCCCGATGCAATACTCCGATGGATCCCTAGCAATGATGACCGTCTCTGAGGGCCGGATCACCAGCGCACGTCTGCTTTCAGGCTCCCTGGAGACGGTGGCTGCGCACAACCAAAAACTCGCATCCGACCCAGTCACCGGGGAAATCGGCGAACTCGGATTCGGCACGCAGGAGTTGCCTCCAAGTGGACGCGATATTCAAGACGAGAAAATTCTCGGCACGCTTCACGTAGCCACCGGACGAAGTGATCATCTCGGAGGCAGCCTTACTCCCGACCGGTTCGCGAGCCGACTTAACGCAACGCACGACGACATTCTATTCAGCCCAACGAAAACTCCGCGCATCAACGTGCCGGAGGCCCGCCTGCACCGCAAAGGTACGACGCATGTGGTGATTCAAAGTTACGAGCCCTCCGCTTATCTCAAAAGCTTGCTGTCACAGTAAGCCGACTCGGCCTCCATTTTCCCACCTCCATGGGCACGACAATCTTCAAGAAGAACAAGCTGCTCCTCCTCGTTTTGTCGGGGATCGGAGCAGGTCTGTTTTGGAAAGTCGGCGCGATGACAAACACAAAGCAGAAAAGCGAGTTGAATCCGGGCGAGTCGCAGATCGCATCGGATGGATACGGCCAGAATAAAGACGCGTCCGGTCAAAAGTGCTGCGACACCCCCCCTTCAAAAAGCGCTTTAATGCTGGCGCGTTAAACCAAAGGCGGTCGATTCCCGTTTTCATCTTCCTGCGCGAATCCTCTTGGGTGTATTGAACGGCATTAACTGGCCCTCCAACCTGCGCCTTCACCAAGATGCTCTTCAAAAACGTCCGCCTTATCCTGCCCGATCGGATCCAACCTGCGGGCGCTCTGCGCGTCAGGGACGGTTGCATCGCCCAGATTTCAGCACCGGGCGAAACGCTTGCCGCCGAACCGGGGGAAGCCGTGTTGGACGCGAACGGCAAATTCCTGGCTCCGGGATTTGTGGATATGCACATCCACGGCGCACTTCGCCGGGACAGCATGGAGGCGAGTCCCGAGGCGTTTTCGCAAATATGCAAGTTCCACGCATCCGGCGGCACGACAGCCCTCGCACTCACCACCGTCAGCGCGCCGCAGAGTGAAATCGTCGCGGTGCTCAAAGCGGCCGGATCCATCGACCCGAATGCCACGGGAGGCGCGCGCATTGTCGGGATCCACATCGAGGGCCCGTATTTTTCGAAGGAAAAGCCCGGAGCTCACCTCCCCGATTTGCTACGCCACCCGAATCCTGCGGAATATTCGGAATGGCTGCAGTATAGGGACCGCATCACGCAGGTTACCCTCGCCCCCGAGCTTCCCGGGGCTCTCGCCTGCATCGAAGCGCTTTGCGCCGCCGGCATCCGGGTGAGCGGCGGACACAGCGATGCTTGGGACGAGGACGCTGCGGCGGGGTTCGCCCACGGGATGCGCCAAGCCACCCATACTTTCAACTGCATGTCGGGCGCGCGCCGGCGGGGCCCATACCGGGTCGCCGGACTGCTGGAATTCGCCATGGGCGAACCGGAGATGCTGTGCGAGCTCATAGCCGACGGGCATCATGTGAGCCCGACTTTGATGCGCGCGTTGTACCGGGCCAAGGGCCCCGACGGAATCGCTCTCGTGACGGACGCTGGGGGCGGAGCAGGGCTTGCGGTCGGGGAAAGCTTCATGGTCGGATGCATCAAAGCGGTTGTCCATGATGGGATTAGCCTGACTGAAGACGGCTCTGCACTCGCCTGCAGCGTCGCCCGCATGAACGAACTGGTGCGCACGATGGTGGAAAAGGTCGACGTCCCCCTTCAGGAGGCGGTGGGGATGGCCTCACTAAACCCCGCAAAAGCGCTTGGACTAGACCACACGCTCGGCTCCCTACAATCTGGGCTCAAGGCAGATCTGGTGCTGCTAAACGATGATCTTGGGGTGGAGATGACCTTTCTTGAGGGCCAAAGGGTTTTTTAGGCCGCTCGCCTCGACCACCCGGCATCGCTGGGCAGCGCCGGTTTTTTCTCAAGCCGCCCGGTCCGACAGCGCATGTTTGCTAAGGTTTTTCTGTTTCAAGCTTGCCGCTGAGGAATGCTTTTCTAGGGTTGTTTATATGGCTCAACTAGCACCAGTCGCCTACGACTCCAAAATCGAGGGAAACATCATCTTCACCCGCCTTGACGCTGCGATGAACTGGATGCGTAAAAACTCCCTCTGGCCAATGCCCATGGGTCTGGCCTGCTGCGCCATCGAGCTGATGGCCTCCGCAAGTGCACGCTTTGATATCGCGCGCTTCGGATCCGAGGTCATGCGTTTTTCTCCGAGGCAAAGCGATGTGATGATTGTGGCGGGAACCGTGACTTACAAAATGGCGTTGGCGGTCAAGCGCATCTGGGACCAGATGCCGGAGCCGAAATGGTGCATCGCTATGGGCGCTTGCGCCTCCAGCGGCGGAATGTACAGGTCCTACTCGGTTCTGCAGGGAATCGACCATTTAGTGCCGGTAGACATCTACATTTCGGGATGCCCGCCCCGTCCGGAAGCGCTGCTCGAAGGATTGATGCGATTGCAGCGCAAAATTGAGAAGGAACACTCTTTTCTCGATCAGAAACGCGCGTTGTTCGACGAAGTTTCCGCCTGACACTTTATCTCGCTCGCTCCCACAAGCCGCCGGCAGATTCGCATCAACGGCCTTTGTTTTTCAAAAATAACTTTTTTATGAGCCACTCCCCGAAAGCCGCAATCTCTGCACTGGAAAGCAAGTTCAAGGTTCTCGAGAAAAAAGAATTCCGCGGGGAAACGACTTTGACGGTTGATCCGAAAGCAATCGCTGAGATCGCCAGTCACGCCAAGACGGAACTCGGCTTCGACATGCTGCTGGACATTGCGGGAGTTGACCAGTTTGGCGTGGATCCGCGCTTCGAGCTGGTGTACGAGCTCTACAGCACCACCAAGGGAGAATGGCTCCGCCTGAAGATTCAGGTTTCCGAAGATGCGATGGAAGTGCCAACGGTTTCGAAAGTCTGGCCAACTGCGGACTGGCACGAGCGCGAAGCGTACGACATGTATGGGCTGAGATTTGCGGGGCATCCTGATCTGCGCCGCATCCTCATGTGGGAAGGATATCCGTTCTTTCCACTTCGAAAGGACTTCCCTCTGGGCGGCAAGCCGAGCGAAATGCCCGACGTGGCATTCTCTGACGCTGCGCCATTGCAAGGCGGGCCATTTGTCACCCAGCCGGGTCAGGCAACCACCAAAGACCGCGAGCCTCGCGCCCGGGGGGAATAACACCGGGTTCCTCTCGGACCAAGTCGTGGCCTCGGGACCGGCATTTCGAAGCGTTCCTAGGCTCGCTTCGCTTTTCAGGCGCTCGCGTCATATCGCTCGCTTTGCCAGATTTTCATGGATTAGCCTCTGCCAAGTACGGCTAAAATCCTGCAAGACGCGTTTATGGGTGCGGCGGGTTCAATGGCCATTTCCGAACCCGCCCTTTTTGTTGAAGCGTTCACACCACAGACATGACGATTCTTTTTGCCGCCAGTGAAATTGCGCCGCTTGCTTCGACGGGAGGTTTGGGCGAAACCATGGCTTCCCTCCCCCGCGTTGTCTCCGCGCAGGGTCACGATGCTGCAGTCGCCTTGCCCGCGTATCCGACTTTGCTTGCAGGTGCGGAACCTTTGGAGGTGGAGTTCGAAGTGGTCGTTGGCGACAAGACGCTGCACGCCTCGGTTTTTGACCGCACGCTTGAGGATGGCACGCAACTGCTACTCATTCGCAACGATGCACTCTTCGACCGCGAGGGTCTGTACGCAGACCCTAAAACCAACGCGCCTTTTGCAGACAACGCGGAACGTTTCATCTTCTTTTCAAAAGCCGTGGTGGAATTGGCCAAGCGCATGGATCCGCCCCCAGCGGTGATTCACTCGCATGATTGGCAGACCGCGCTCGTACCCATTCTCGTTAAAAATCAGGGACTGCCCATTCGCACGGTGCTGACACTTCACAATGTCTCCTTTCAAGGCAACTTCTGGGGTGTCGATTTCCAACTCACCAACCTTCCGCCGCACTGGATGAGTCCATCAGGGCTGGAGTTTTACGGTGCGATGAATCTGCTCAAAGGCGGTATCCTGGCGGCGGACGCTCTTACGACGGTGAGCCGGCGCTATCGCGAGGAAATTCTCAACTCACCCAGAGGTTGCGGCCTTGAGGACACGCTTCGCTCGCGTGCGCAGGATTTGATCAGCGTTCCAATCGGAGTGGACCCGGTCCGATGGAGCTCCTCCCAACCCGACAAAACCGCCAAGCTCGCGACCACATTTTCAGCCGACGAACCATCTGGAAAAATACAATGCCGCGCGTCCCTTCTGGAGGAGGTCGGACTCGATGCGGGCGCAGAGGCCCCAGTTTATGTGATGCTCGGGCGGCTTGCAGACCAGAAGGGATTCGACCTGCTTCTTCCTCTGGTACCGAAAATTCTTTCAACCGACGCGCGCCTGATTATCGCCGGAGACGGCGACGCAATGCTGCATCGCGATCTACTGATTGCGTGCCGGAGGCATCCAAAGAAGCTGGCATTTCTGCACGAATGGAAACTCGGCTTCCCTCAGCGCCTCATGGCGGGGGCAGACATTCTACTGATGCCTTCGCACTTTGAGCCCGGCGGACTTGCTCCGCTTCACGCACTCGCGTACGGAACAATCCCGATCGCTCACGCTGTGGGAGGCCTCGCAGACAACCTTACCAATTTTCAACCAGCTCAAGGCATCGGCAACTCACTTCTGTACTATCAAGACACAGGGGATGCGTTGATGGAAACAATCGTACGTGGGAAACTCTTGTTCAAAAACAAAGCCTCGTGGAATCCTCTGGTTCAAAACGCGCTCCGATCCAAGTTTCCCTGGGAAAAAGCGGCTGTAGCACTGGACTCACTTTACCACAGGCTTGCGGGACAGGCTTAGATCGCAGCGGACGATTGTTCATGTAAAACAGCTGTCACTGACTTTCTGACGCACATGGACACCACCCCTGCTCCACAAAGCAGTCAACGACGCCAACACCGGGGCGCTTCCCACAGCGCGATGCTTTTGCGGACGGGAATTGGACTGGTCGTGACCTTCGTCATTGGTATTTTCGCCGCGCAAAGCTGGCTGGAGTCTTACCTTAACAGCGAGTCGTTCCGCGTAAGAGCGGAAACCACTATTGGCAAAACTTTTCACGCCAACGCCCAGCTAAGTCTCCCCCAACGCTCAAGTAATTCACTCTACGTGGACTCATTCGCTGCGACTGGGATCAAGGCGGATCCATCGCAACCGGACGCAGTCGACGCCCGCTTCCGTTCCATTCACTTGGAGGCGGTCCGAGGCGAACTTGATCTGATGGCGATTCTAAACCGCGTTTGGCGTGTTGAAAGCCTCTCCATTCAACGAGCAGATCTGGATTTGAATCCCCCGTCGATTGATCCTGCACCAAGAACCGCGTCAGTCGAAGTGTTCACCCCGAGCTCGACGCATCGCCAGAGCTCCACCCAAAACTGGATCTCAGGACTGCTCCCAAACAAGACGGAAATAAGATCTATCAGAGCGGAGCGCGCTGATATTTCCAAAATGGGCACCGCCCTTCGAAAAACACGGCTCACACTTCGACACGTCGAAAAAGATTGGGAGGTGCTGGCGGAGGATGGCGAGCTCAGCTTTGCAGCACTGCCACTCACAAAACCCATCGAGCTAAAATCTGCGCAGTTAAGCATAAAAAAACAACTCACCGTACTCAAACAAGCGCACTTGATATTGGCTTCCGGCGGACAAGCGAAAGCTACCGGACAATGGGAGTCCAGCGGCGACTCCGACTTACACGCCGATTTGGAAAACATTAACATCGAGCCCTTCATTTCAAAGTGGTGGCAGCCGCGCCTGCTTGGAAGCGTCGACGGGAATATTTCTCTCAAAAAAAACGCAGGCAAACCTCAGCAGCTCGACGCTTCGCTCAGGCTCAAGGGAGGACGCTTGGAGTCGCTCCCGCTTTTATCCGAACTCGATGCGTTCCTTGGCACTCCTCGCTTCCGGACGCTTGCGATCCGCAACGGCTCTGCAAAGGTCCACCAGGAGGGCCAAGTCACCGAGGTCAAAGATATCGAACTGGACGCCGACGGGGTGCTTCGCATCGAAGGGGCATTGACCATTCGAGATGGAAAACTGGACGGAACATTGCAACTGGGCATCTCTCCTTCGCTCGTCCAGTGGCTTCCGAGCTCGCGTAACAAGATTTTTGAAGAAAACCGTAGCGGCTACCTTTGGACGCCGGTGCATATTTCCGGCACGACGGATCTTCCGCAGGAGGACCTTTCCAAACGCCTCCTTCAAACGGCTGCTGGTGTCGTCATCGATTCATTGCAGAACATCCAGAAAAACCCACAGAAGGCCCCGGAGGCGCTCAAGGGGGTGCTGGACGCGGTGAAATCCATCCTTCCCGGCCGCTGACCCTCACTCCAACAGCGCGTTGGTCCTCAAAAATACCTTGGGGTTGACCCTGCAAAGGCAGGCGTCCATTCTCAGCGTTGATATGAATTACGATCTCATCGTCATTGGAGGCGGGCCAGCTGGATACGTGGCCGCCATCCGCGCCGCTCAATTGGGGAAAAAAGTTGCCTGTGTCGAAAAGGAACGCGCAGGCGGGACGTGTTTGAACTGGGGATGCATTCCCACGAAGTCTCTTCTCCGCAACGCCGAGCTCTTCCACATTTTTGCGCATCGCAGCGCAGAATTCGGATTCAAGGCTGACAATATTTCCTTCGACTGGCCAAAGATCATCGCGCGTTCCCGCGACGTGTCCGACAAAAACGCGGGCGGCATCGAGTTTCTTTTTAAGAAGAACAAGGTGGATTACATCCGCGGCGAGGGTTCCATGGAGAAGGCAGGTTCTGTTACCGTCAAATCTGCCGATGGAAAATTGGAAACCCACACGGCCTCCAAGATCATGCTGGCAACCGGCTGCATCTCGCGCCCGATGCCTGGATTTGCCTTCAACGGAAAAACGGTCATTTCGAGCAAAGAGGCGATGATCCTACCCGAACAACCCAAAAGTATGATCGTGATCGGTGCCGGCGCAATCGGCGTGGAATTCGCATATTTCTACAACACTTTCGGCACGAAGGTAACCGTGGTGGAAATGCTCCCGAACCTTCTGCCTGTCGAGGACACGGAAGTTTCCCAGGCGCTGGACAAATCCTTCCAAAAGCAGGGCATCAAAGTGCTCACCTCCCACAAAACCACCAAGACCGAAACCACGGCGAACGGCGTAAGAATCACGG
>CAMDSZ010000127.1 GCA_945906945.1 Akkermansia muciniphila | reverse complement strand
TACAATTGTTGAGCGGAAAACTTGATTCGAGCAAAGACGCGAAGACGCAAAGACGCGGCGGATTGGATGCGGGGAAAGTTGATTTGGTTACGGCTTTTGCTTTGAGGAGCTCGGAGCGGCTGCGTGTTGACTGCGCAGCTGTGCTGCTTGGGCGCGGATTGCTGCGCGCTTGTTTTCATCGAGGCGCGTGAGATTTCTTACCTGCATGGACATCCGTTGGTTCATTCGCATCGCGGGCTCGTGCTGGAGGAGGAAATCCCAGTAAAGAGTCGTAAACGGGCAGGCTGCGGGCCCAGTGCTTTCTGCGGGGTCGTAGGGGCAGCCGGAGCAGTAATTGCTCATGCGCTGGATGTACTTGCCGGTGGCAATGTAGGGTTTGCTGGCCATGAGCCCGCCATCGGCATGCTGAGACATGCCAAGGGTGTTCGGGAGCTCGACCCATTCGACCGCGTCGACGTAGACGGCCAAGTACCACTGGTGCACCTCGCGCGGGCGCGCACCGAACATGAGTGCGTAAAGCCCTGTCACCATCAGCCGTTGGATGTGATGGGCGTAGCCGAATTGTAGCGTTTGCTTGAGTGCGTCGCGCAGGCATTCCATGTCGGTTTCACCGCTCCAGTAGAACGGAGGCAGAGGCTGGTCGGCGCCAAGCGCATTCAATTCGACGTAATTCGGCATCTGGTGCCAGTAGATTCCCCTCACGTATTCGCGCCAGCCAAGGATTTGCCGAATAAAACCCTCGACGCCCGCGAGTGGTGCTCGGCCTTGCTTCCATTCATTCTCAGCCGACGCAATGACTTGGCGAGGGTTCAGGAGCTTAAGATTCATCGCAGCGCTCAGCCGGGAGTGAAAAAGCCAGGGCTCGTTGGTCCACATTGCGTCCTGCCAATCGCCAAATTCATTGAGACGATATTTAATAAAGTCCGCCAGCGCCTGCTCGGCCTCCTCCGCCGTGACTGGCCAATCGAATCCTTTGAGATCACCCGGATGATCACAAAAGCGCTCATTCACCATCAAAATCACCTGTTGAGTGATTGCATCCGGATTGAACCGACGCGGAGGCATGTGCAGTGGTGGTCCGCCTTTCCCGAAGCTCTTGCGGTTTTCACTGTCAAAGTTCCATGTGCCGCCGGCCGGCTTGCCTTTTTCCATAAGCACCGCATGGCGCTGCCTCATTTCCCGATAGAAAAATTCCATGCGCAGCTGTTTGCGCCCCTCGGCGTGGGCTGCGAACTGAGCGTGGCTGCAAAGAAAATGGCGATCCTCGCGCAATTCAAGGGGGATACCAGAAGCTGCCGCCGCGTCGCAGATTTCGTGGCGGACGCTCCATTCTCCAGGCTCGACCATGATCCATCGCGCGGGCTTCGCAAGGGCTGTAACTTCAGTCAGCGCCGCGGTGAAATTCTCAGCGCTACTGGCTGAGGCAACGTCGGGACAAAGCCAGACACCTCCGGTCTTGCTCAGCTCTCGATAGAAAACCGGCCAACCCCTCGCTTTTAGCGCTTCGCGATAGTGCCGCATTGCTGACAGGAAAAGGGTGGTGCGAGGTTTGCTACTCCAAACCTTGAGGCTTTCCTGAGCCACCTCGGCCATGCAGATGGCGTCATGATGCGGGTCAAAATCATCCAGTGCGGCTGAATCTGCGTTGAGTTGGTCGCCAAGAATGATGATTAAGTTACGCATGAGCGCTGGGCTTGAATTGCGGGAAACAAGACTGCTAGGGTGTGGCGAGGCGATTTAACAGCGGATTCAGCAATTGAATTGCCGTGACATTAGAATCTGCGTGCCGGGCGGCTCTTGGGCCGAGGCATGGACACCCAGCAACCAACACCTAATCCTAGCACCCATGATAAAACATTCTCAACTCAAACAACTCAGCAACGTCTGCTTGGTGCTCGGCTTTGCGTCGATCATTGGTTCAATCGCCATCTGGTACATGACCGGCGGCACAGACGACGCAGCGCAAGCGCACGGAGAACGATTTGGAATCTTCGTTGGCCTTTGGGCGCCGACGTTTTTTATTCTATCCAACCGCTTCGATCGCTACGCGGGAATGGCAGCCTGATTAGTGTTTTTTGTTTGATGCATTCGGCTGAGCCGTTGACCCGTTGCGATGCTCTGAAGGCTTGGAAAGATTTTCTTCCAGGCGTCCCAGCGTATTCGCATCGGAGGAATCATGTGCAGGAGGGGCATGGGAATGTGTCTCGGCTTGGCGCTGGCATTCGTTTTCGGACGTTGACTGAGGACGAGGTGATCAAGGACACCTTGAATGAGTACAAGTTTGAGGCGGCTGAAAAGTGGCTCCAGGAAGTTTGTTGGAGACGCTACTGGAAGGGATGGCTTGAGATGCGCCCCCAGCTCTGGGTGCAGTGGCGACGGCGGGTTCGATTGTTGAGGCAGACGCTTCCTGCGGAAATTTTGGAGCGCGCGGATGCGGTTTCGGCGTCGAGCAGCGGGGTCGCTTGCATGGATCGGATAGCGAGCGAACTGGTTGATACGGGTTATCTCCACAATCATGCTCGGATGTGGTGGGCTAGCTTTTGGATTCACGTTGAGTTGTTGCCGTGGGAGCTTGGAGCTGATTTTTTCTTCCGTCACTTGCTGGACGCGGATCCTGCGAGCAATACGCTTTCATGGCGCTGGGTGGCTGGCCTGCAAACTGCGGGCAAGAGCTATTTGGTGCGGCGTTCGAACATTGAGAAATACGCGCCCGATTACTTGAGCGGAGATGGAGCAGGCAGCGAGCGACTGGCCGATGGTGTGGTGACTGCTCGGGTGATGGAGCGTTTCGATGTTTTGGACAAAGAGCCGCTAGCCGCCTATCCGACGTCTTTTGCTCAGACAACCGAGCGCACCGGACTGTGGTTACACGCGGACGATCTCTTGCCAGAGATCGGACCCCTTGCCGGGCTCGCTCCGACGAGCATCGCTTCCTGCCTAAGCGACAGTGTTTACCGCAGAGAGTACCGCCTCGGGGAAAGGCGCATTGAATCTCTGCACACAGTGATTGGTGACGGACTGAGTCGCGCGGCGGCCCACTATGGGTGCCCTTCAGTGCTTGTAGAGGCAGACAATCCAGTTGAGGGCCTCGTTGCTTGGGCGAGAGACAACAAGCTCGAGAAGGTGGTGGCTTTTGCGCCTTTTGTGGGGCCTACCCGAGATATTTTGGCCCGGCTAAACGAGGGCCTTGAATCGGCCGGCATTCGGATGACGCTTATCCGAAGGTCGTCGGATGAGACGGCTTTCTCCTTTGCTAGTGCTGGATTCTTTCCGTTCTGGCAAAAAATGAGCCGTCATCTCATCCTTCGAACACAGTCATGAAATCGCCTCTCGCGCCCGAACAAATCTGCCGGATCATTCGATTTGCGTGGGAGGATCGTACCAGTTTCGAGGAAATAGAGGAGCGGACCGGCTTCACCGAAAAACAGGTAATCGAGGTGATGCGCCGTGAGCTCAAACCATCGAGTTTCCGAATGTGGCGCAAGCGCGTTGGCGGGCGAATTACGAAGCATCGTCGCCTGCTGGAACAACGCTTGAAGGGCCCGCCCAGCATTGAATGAACGGCCTGAAACGTCGTTGCTGGCATGAGTAAGTTAATGGAATGTACATGAGCCTGCCGTTGATGAGTCATTACGCTGCAACATGGGCGCTGGTGGGGTTGATATGGACTATCCAGCTCGTCCATTACCCGCTGTTTGCGCAAGTCGGGCGAGCGGCGTTTGAGTCCTATCATCGGCGTCACACCACCCAGATCACCTGGGTGGTTGCGCCGCTCATGTTTACGGAGCTTTTAACTGCCGCGTGGCTGGTATTCGATGGTCACCGTGACCAATGGTTGCTGGTGAGTCTTCTGCCGCTAGCCTTCAACTGGCTGTCCACTTGGAGGGTGCAGATACCACTTCACTCCAGGCTTTCTACAGGGTTTGATGCGGAAGTTCACGAGCGCCTCGTTGCGACCAATTGGTGGCGAACGATCGCATGGAGCTTGCGAGGCGTGTGCCTTTTTCTATTCGCTCAATGATGCGCTCGTAAAACGATTACCCCGGACGAGTACCCGCAAAACTTGCAGAGCATCGTTACCGTTGGGCAGTGTTTGTTTTGTTCCAGAGAATTCTGAGATTTTTAGTTTGGCGGCCTGCCAAGATCAAATCGGGTTTTCCATCACCATCCAAGTCTGCCGCCTTAAGATCTTCAATGGCGACTTCCTCTGCGGACAGTTCACTTGCGCGCCACTCCTTCGCCTCCGGGCTGAGTGGTGTGAATAAGCGCACACCCGGCGTTCCCTTAGGATTCATCGCCCTCCAGCCAACAACGACTTGATCGCTGCCGATGCCAAGAAAGTCTTTAACCACCACGGCGTGCCCGTCCTTGAGCGATTGATCAAGGGTCTGCTTCTCCCAAAGACCCTTGGCTTTCGATTCAGTCCTGTTTGTGTAGACTGCTGCGGTGCCGCCATGCATCGGCTCAATTGTGGCGATAAAACGCTGTCCGTTTGGAAGTTTTCCGTCGCGCACTTCGCCAGCCCATGATTCGGAGATCTGACGTTTTTTCCAGCTGCCGGAACTCCGCCCAAACCAGAATACGCCTTCTTTGGCGGCGGTCAGCAGCTCGTGTTCCGGATCATTGTCCCAGTTGATTGGATGGAAATTGTGGCTTGAATGCGTGAAGTCGCTCACGAGGGATGTTGACCAAGGTGCTTTTGGGTCGTCGGGCATGCTGTACGCATAGACGCGGCTGCCTATGCCCGCTCCATTCACGTTTCCTCGGCCGTGTAATGGTTTCACGATCAATTCCCATTTTCCTGATGGTGCAAGCACCCAGTGCATCCGGTGCACCGTTGGTTCGTGCGGTAGTTTCACCGATTCCCAACGTGCGGTGCGGTCTTTCGGTGCGATGAGATAAAAGACCGCGCCGCTTTGCTCTATATCCGTGGTCTCTCCCGGGTTCCACTGGGCACCGACGGCGATCTCGGCCTTCCCGTCTCCATCGATGTCCTGAGCCGCAATGCAAACGTTGTCGCGGGTGCTGAGATTTTCAGCGATGACGTGTTTTTTCCAGGAGGGATTCTCGTACCACTGAACAGTGTGTTGGTCGGCGAGAATGATGTCTGGTTTTTGGTCGCCGTTGACATCTGCAATCGCGATCCCGTAACCGATTTGAATTTCAGTGTCTATATCCTGTGCCTTGAAGACCGGTTCTGGTGGCATCCCAAGAGTGTCTGCGACCAACAAGAGAGAAAATGCGATTGGGGTGATTAGGATTTTCTGCATGGGGTGGAGTGATTGGTGTGAATCGTGAAACTCACCCCGGCAATATCAAGCAAAGATCTGCATTAATTGTTCCTTTGCGACATCTTGCAGTCATTCCGCTTTTGAAGCCGAAAGAGTAGTGACAAGATTCGTGAGGCCGGCTGACGTCCCTTTACGTTCCGGTCGAGAGCTCTTGGATTGCTGCTTCGGCATCCTTAATCCATTGCTGCCATTGCTTCCTGTCAGGGTGTCCGGGAATTAGAAGGTTCATCCGCGTTGAGGCCGCCCGCTGCACTCTCCTCGCGCCTTCGATGGCTCGCTGGTTTTTGGTGAAGAGAAGGTCAAAGTCGGCAAAATCAAGGTAGCAGTAGGGATCGTGGGTGCTCGCGAAGGAAGCCGATTTGATCCCGCTGGATGATTCGGTCCAAATGATTGCCACTCCGGAATCGCTGAAGCCTGAATAGATTTTGCGGTCGGTTCCAAGCCACAACGGAAGCCCTGAGGCGTCTACGTCAAGGGTCGACTCATGAAGGAAACGTTCTTTCCGTTCCGGATAGTTTCGGGCCGCTCGGCTGGGTCTTTTTGTTGCTAAGCTAGAAAGCGTAGGGGTTGAACAAATCTCGGGCCGGCTTCGTTCGGCGGTTAGTCTGATCAGTTTAAACATCAACGCAACCATCGCAGCTGCAGGCGATCATGGATGGCTGCGTCCGTAAGCGATGGCGGTTCAACTTGATTCTTCAACGTGATTCTATTAACGCGTAAAACTCCGATTCATTACTCTGGGCTAGATGTTGTTTATGAGCTTGTGGGCTTACACGTCATTTGTTCGCGCGGGGAGCTACTGGCAAGAACGCTGCTTAGCGAACCGAGGGGGCGTCGAATTGGACCCAGTCCAAGTTCATCAATCCGGTTTTGTTCGGGTTTCGAAACACGGCGACAATGTCTGTTCTCGCCCCGTCGGGTTTTGGATGGGTGATCTTGGATTTCAATTCCACCCATGAGTCCCACCCACCGGTTGGCTTCACTTCGAACTCTGCGAGCGTTGGGCCGTCTTTAGATCCCGAGTGTAGCTCGATTTTGCCGCCTTCTCCACCCGAGGAAACGCGGCAGGTAAGGCCGCCGACGTCATGAAGGGGAATATTGCGGAAAATCAGCGAGTGGCCGTCGTTGATACTGCCTAAAGCTTTCCCCCCGGAGGCTCCCTTGGCACCTATCGGCTTGCAACCGTTGGGCACCTCGTTTCCTTCCGCCTCAATCCGACGCGTGCGCAGTCGCACGATAGTTTTGCCAATCAACGAGGCTGCGTCACCCCTTCCATTGTCGGCGTAACTCGCTTCAAGAGCCGCGATTTTTAATGCTGCATCCGTCGGTGCGCTGACTTCGCCCTTCAAACCTTTTTGCAGGGACGCGCCTGTTTTTCCGGGTTCAAGCGAGTAAACCCACGCAACCATCTGGGCGATTTCGTCGGAGGTGTGCTGTTGGTGGGCAAGCATTGGAACCTCGCCCCACACGCCGGCGCTGCCATTGCGCACCCTCTGGATGGTCGCTTCGAGCGCTCCGGAAACACCTCGATACCGAGTCGCCACATCCACCAGAGCAGGGCCAACCAGCTTTTGATCCAGTTGATGGCAGTTGAAGCAGTCGCTCTGCTTCATCAATGCGAGTCCCGGATGAAGCGCTGGCTTGTCATCGACTGATTTCAACCAGCGTGTTTCCAGCCCGACCTTGAGACCCATCGCATCGCCCACCTGTTCAGAGCTGCCATCTTCCAAGTCTGTCACCCGGATCTTGTATGCGACTGGTTTTCCATGAGTGAAAAAGTCCCCATCCTTGGGCGATTCGAATTCGACCTCCGGAGGGCTGTTGCCAACAACAATCGTCACGCTCTTTGAATCTGAGGCGCCCTTCGAGTCGCTGGCGGTTAGCTCAACCTTGTAGTTGCCCGGTTTTTGAAAGGTGTTTGAAAACTTCGCATCAGTTGAAACAACGCTGCCATGTTCTTCGATACGCCACTGGTAGTGGACCTCGCCGCCTTCGCGCTTGTGTGTGCCTTGAGCATCGAATGCAACGGTGAGAGGTTCCCTGCCTGAAGTGGTGCTTGCCTGGAGTTTGATCACGGGCGGCAGGTTGCCCCGTACATACGAAATTTTTATCAGTTTCGAATCCGGATTTGCGCCCCATGTCAGCCCGTAGTCGAGCATGTATAGGCAGCCGTCGGGCCCGAATACGGCGTCTACCGGCCTGCGGACGATGAACCCGTCGGTGACCTCCTCGTCCTTGACCTTGTCGGAAACCACGGACATCGCGCTAGAGAAAGGGACAATCTCCGCAAGGTCCCCCGAGGGGGCTAGGCGCGCCCATTTTACGAAGGGCCGCTGCCAATCCCAAAACAGCAAGGAGTTGTCGTATTCTTTGGGAAAGCCGTTGGTCTTCTCGAATCCCGGCTCGAAATGAAACACGGGTCCGGCGCAAGCGGTCCTGCCCCCGGTGCCTAGCATGGGAAACTCTTTGGAATCCTCGTACGGCCAGTAGATGAACGCTGGTTTTGCCGGGGGCAAGTCTCGGAGGCCGCTATTGTTCACGCTCAGGTTGCGTGGTTTGGCCGGATCGTGGGCTGCGCCGATGCTCTGCGCCTCAAAGTCGTATTTCGCGTACGCGAAGTTTGCCCCGACAAACAGCGGCCAGCCGAAAAATCCGGCCGTCCGCGCCTGGTTAATTTCGTCGTAGCCGCGCGGGCCGCGCTCGGAGTCCTTGCGGGAATCCGGACCCACTTCACCCCAGTAAAGGTGCCCGCTTTTTGGATCGATGCTGATCCTCCATGGGTTACGGCATCCCATCACAAATATTTCTGGGCGCCCGGCAGATCCGTCTTTCGGGAAGAGATTTCCGTCTGGGATGGTGTATCTGCCGTCGGCAGTGGGGCGGATCCTAAGGATTTTGCCGATCAAATTTGCGGTGTTGGCTGAAGTGCGCTGGGCATCCCATGGCTCGCGCTCAGGCCGCTCGTCGCTTGGGGAAAACCCGTCCGATCCGAAGGGATTCGTATTGTCGCCGGATGAAAACAAGAGGTTGCCCTGTGTATCAAATTCAACTGAGCCCGCGTGGTGGCAGCAAGTTTTCCGCTGCTCCTCGCTTTCCAAGATCACCTTTTCCGATGTCAAATCCATCGTGTCGCCCTGCATCGTAAAACGGCTCAGACGTTGGCCCGAAAACCCTGGGGGCGAATACAGGCAGTAGATCCATTGATTTTTGGCGAAATTTGGATCCAACGCGAATCCGAGAAACCCGTTTTCCTGCTCATTAAAAACCTCGAGTTTGCCGCAAAGAATGCTGGCCTTGATTTGAGGTTTCCAGACTTTCAGGGAGCCCCCGATTTCATTGAAGAAAATCCGGCCATCCGGCGCTAATTCAAGCTCCATGGGCTGGGGCATGCCTGTTTCCAGGACCTCGAATTTGTAGCGGTAATCAGAGAGTTCGCTGCGGGCGGGAGCAGCTAGCCACAGGGAGGCGCCTGCGATTAGGTGAGCTGTTTTGCGGATCGTAGGTTGAATGAGTCGCTTTGCTTTCATGGCTGGAGGAGCTTGTGTGTAAGGGGCAGGGGGCGGAGGCGGGTTATTGTTGTTCGAAAACAAACGCGCCTTTTTTGTTCCCGACGATGATCCCAAGTTGGCCATTGGTTTTAATCGGGGCGACGGTGACTTGGGTGCCCACTCCTGAGTCCGAGTCGATGAGGTGTGGGGTGAATTGCGCGCCATGCTCGCCTCGGCTGAGTTCAAACCAGTACAGGACGGCGGGCTCGTTCGAGCCCGGGTCGCCGCCTTTAGGGCCATGCGCCCAGAAGCGCTTTCCTGTAATCAGGTCCGGAAGCCCGTCCCCGTTGATGTCGCCGAGGGCTAGTGCATGCGGTTGGGTGAATACGGTTTGATGCGAGGTCTCCTCGGGTTTGGTTCCCACAATCCAATGGCGTCTCCAGCCAATTCCGCCGGCATCCTCCGTTTGCTCGAACCATGCAACCCCGAATCCGTGGGCTTGCAGGCTTGTGATCACATCGGATTTTCCGTCGCCGTTCACATCGGTCACAAGCATTTGAGCGCCTCCTGCGCCAAATATGGTTTCGTGGAAAATCCACTCGGGATCATTTTCCAAGGTTGGCGGTTGCTCCCACCAGCCCCTTGCCTCGAGTAGATCGGGTCTTCCATCTCCGTTGATATCGCCCATTCCCAAGCCATGCGTGAATTTCTGCCAGCGTCCCTTCGGCGAAATCGGATGCCATGTCCACGGGGATTCCGGATGAGAAGGATCAGGAAACGCGTAGCCTAGAAAACAGGCGCTACTGCACACGATGCCCTTCCTGGCGTCCTTGGTGACTGGGAGGTAGCCGGGCGATTCGTTATCGACACTTTCAAGTGCGAGGTGCTTTTTCCATTCCCCGTTTGCGGAGCCGGGGTTTTGGAACCAGAAGGCCTCTTTTCCCGGAAAGCCCAGCACTAGTAAATCCGGCCAGCCGTCCCGGTTAAAGTCGTCGGTGTAATCCAAGAAGTTGTCGGAGTACCCGTTTTCGGGGGATTTGGCACCCTTGAATCCGGCCATTTGTTTTGACTCTGCCCCCGGTTGGGCGAGGGACCAAGTGGCAGTGGCTGGGTAAATTTCGTGTTTGAGTTTAAATTCAGGGCCCTCAAACCACCATGGGCCGTAGGCGATGTCTTGAACGCCGTCCCGATTGAAATCAGCGATTGCCGCGCCCTCCGCCCAGAAATCATCGATGATTTGTTTTTTCGAAAACGATTGGGCGTTTGCCGTCGATGCGATGAGCATGCAACTGAGCGAACTGGTGAGAATTCGTTTGATTCGTTTGGGAAGGTTGGGCATGTGCCGGGGGGGGGGAGGGTGGTTTTGGTGGGGAAATGTGCGGTGGCGCTCCGGTTAGGATTCGGTACGTCCGCGGGAATTGAAGAGAAGCAGCCAGCCGCCGATCAGAAGTAACCCGCCCACCGGAGTGATTGCCCCGAGGGGTTTGATATTCGTGAGGGCGAGTGCGTAGAGGCTCCCGCTAAAGATGAGGGTCCCGATGCCGAAACACCAGAAGGGGGCTTTGGGAACCGGAGAGCGCGAGCAGAGGGAAAGGAGGGCAACGCTATGCAGAAGATGATACAGTGAAGCGGTTTGCCAGATGCCGCCGGTCTGGTGCAAGTCTAGCGTCTGTTTGAGTCCGTGCGCGCCAAAGGCACCCAGTGCCACGCCAAGCGCGCCTAGCGCTGCGCTGAATTTTGGGTAAACACTCATGGAGGGGAGGCGGTTCGGAACCTTTTGTTTTCAGGCTGCACGTGGAAAATAGAGGTGCGCGCCAGCAATACTCGGCCGCTTGGGGTATCAGAAGGACGATCTTTCGCAATCCGTTGTTTTTGGGTGGGACAGACGCTTGGAATGCGCCGCGGGAGGAGAACACTTGCAAGCAACTGAACGTTGTCTGATATTAGACAGGCAAATTTAAAATATTGATACATGGCCGCAGCAAACGATTT
>CAMDSZ010000126.1 GCA_945906945.1 Akkermansia muciniphila | reverse complement strand
CGCTGCGATTGCGCGCCCGCTGCGTTTGCTGTGTGAGACGGGCCTTGGATACCTGACACTCGGGCAGGCGAGCCAGACGTTGAGTGGCGGCGAGGCGCAGCGTCTCAAGCTTGTAAGTGAATTAGTGCGTGGGATTGGTCGCACCGAGCACAAACGAATTCGCAAGGGAGTGGAATCACGTTCGGTGCTGTACCTTCTCGAAGAGCCAACCATCGGGTTACACATGGCGGATGTGCGGCATTTGCTCGCGGTGCTGCATCGGTTGGTGGATGCGGGGCATACAGTGGTGGTGATCGAACATCACACTTCAGTAATCGCTGAGGCCGATCATCTCATCGAGGTCGGACCTGAGGCGGGAGCGGCGGGTGGTTTGGTGATTGCAGAGGGAACGCCCGAGGAGGTAGCGCGTGAACGCGTGAGCCGGATCGCGCCGTTCCTAAAGCCGCTCCTTGCGGGGAACGTGAAGACGAGTACTTCAAAAAAGAAAAAAGCGCGCTCCATTTGAGCGGAGCGCGCTTTTCATGTGGCTATTTGAGCGTGAGGTCAGGCGGGGGGCGGTCTATTTTTTGGCAGGTGCAGAAGGCACGCAGGTGGCGCAGCCAGTTGCAAAGAAATCATTACCCTTGTCATCCACGAGAATGAACGCGGGGAAGTCCTGCACTTCAATTTTCCAGATCGCTTCCATGCCAAGCTCGGCATACTCGAGAACCTCGACTTTCTTGATGTTTTCCTGAGCAAGAATCGCCGCCGGACCTCCAATGCTACCGAGGTAAAATCCTCCGTGTTCTTTGCAGGCTTTGGTGACCTGTGCGCTGCGATTGCCTTTGGCGAGCATCACGAGCGAGCCCCCGTTGGCTTGGAACAAGTCCACGTAGCTGTCCATTCGTCCCGCGGTCGTCGGACCGAAACTTCCGGAGGCGTATCCGACCGGAGTTTTCGCTGGGCCCGCGTAATAGACCGGATGGTTTTTGAAGTAGTCCGGAAGTCCGAGCCCGGAATCGAGTCGCTCTTTAAGCTTCGCGTGCGCGATGTCGCGGGCCACGACGAGCGGCCCGCTCAGCAGGACTCGGGTGGTGACAGGATGCTTTGAAAGCTCGCCAAGGATCGATGGCATGGGTTGGTTCAGATCAATCCTGACTACATGATCGTCTTTAATCGCACGCATCGCCTCCGGAATGAGCCGTCCGGGATTGGCCTCCATTTCCTCGAGCCAGATGCCGTCTTTGTTGATCTTGGCTTTTATGTTGCGGTCCGCCGAGCACGACACGCCGATGCCAACTGGGCAGCTTGCCCCGTGCCGTGGAAGCCGTATCACGCGCACATCGAGGGCGAAATATTTGCCGCCGAATTGTGCGCCTATCCCTGTGGTCTGTGCAAGGTGGAGCGCGCGCTGCTCTAGTTCAAGATCTCGGAATGCACGGCCGTGTTCGTTTCCAGAAGTGGGTAGCGAATCAAGATATTTGGCCGATGCAAGCTTGACGGTTTTCAGACAGGCCTCGGCACTCGTTCCTCCGATCACGAAGACCAGATGATACGGAGGACATGCGGCCGTTCCGAGCGCGCTCATTTTTTCGAGCATGAATTTCTCGAGGGATTTCGGATTCAAAAGCGCCTTCGTTTCCTGAAACAAATAGGTTTTGTTCGCGGAGCCTCCGCCCTTTGCAACAAAGAGCAGTTGGTATTCGTCCCCTTCGGTGGAATAGATGTCGATCTGCGCAGGGAGGTTTGTTTTGGTGTTTACCTCCTTGTACATGTCCACGGCTGCAGTTTGTGAATAGCGCAGATTTTCCTGGGTGTAGCACTCATACACCCCCTTTGAGAGCCATTCAGCGTCATCCGCCCCTGTCCAAACCTGCTGTCCCTTCTTTGCGACGATTGTAGCGGTCCCGGTGTCCTGGCAGAAAGGGAGGATCCCGCGTGCGGCAATTTCGGCGTTTTTGAGCAGTGTGAGTGCGACGTAGCGGTCGTTTTCGGAGGCCTCCGTGTCATCGAGAATCGCGGCCACCTGTTTGAGGTGTTTTTCGCGCAGCATGAATGAACAGTCGTGCAGCGCCTGTCGGGCGACGTATTCCAGGACGGAAGGTTCGACTTTGAGGATTTGGCTGCCTTCAAAGTTTGCGAGTGAGACCCCTTCCTTCGATAGAAGACGGTATTTGGACTCGTCTGCTCCAAGCTCAAAAAGTTCCTGATAAAAAAACGGAGGCGTTGACATCCAAGGAGTCTATCCACAACGAACCCGCCTTTGCGCAGTAAAAAAAGTCGCCGGCAGGTCCACAGCTTGTCAAATCCGACGGTGTTGGTTAGGAAATGACCCTAGCCGTGCTTGTTTACAAACACGGACTTCGGTTTGATCCACGCAAGCACTTCTGTGACCCTGCGCGGCGCGACGGCATTTCCCTCCATTATTATGAACACAGCTCGTATCTTCTCATTTGGCCTAGTTGTGGCTGCCCTTGTTGGCAATCTTACCGCTAAAGTTGAGCCCGTACCTCCGGGTACGCGCCCTAAGTGGGACATGGATTATGGTCCGTTTTTGAATCTGACGGTGCAAATGCCAGGTGAAAATCCGGGTTCAACACCGAAGGGCCTCGCCGTTCGCGTGGGCAGTCCTTTTGCGGGGACGGTAGTCTACGACACGGATTTACTTCGGTGCACGGGCGGCTGGACTGGTGGTTTTTTGGATTTGAAGGGAGTCGCCTTCAACGGTTCTCATGGCGGGAATCCTGGGCCGGTTGGAAGCGTGGTTTTCCGGACCTCGGCAACGCCAGGGTGGAGCAAAGCGGGGAGTTTCTCAGATCCGCGTGAGCTGCCAAAGGGGTTCGGGGCCTCCACGGTGCCGTTCGGTCCGTTGCCGAAGCAGTGGGCGCAGTACCGGGGGCTTTATCGAAACGGCGAGCGCGTGACGGTTTGGTACACGGTGGGAGCGGCGGAAATATTGGAGTCGCCAGGGATTGAAGGCGAGGGGGACGGGGCGGTGCTTACGAGGTCTTTCCATGTGCGTTCGGCGGGCGAGGCCTCGACGGTGCTGGTGGCTGAAGTATTGGAGGATGCGGCCTTGGAAGAGCGCGACGGATGCGTCGTGCTTCGGGACAACGCCGGCAAGGCGGATTCGCGTTTGGTGCTGCATGCAGCGGGAATGCCGGTGGGCGGTCGCTGGAAATTGATTGTGCCCGGCAAGGTTGGGCTTGAGTTGCCTGCATTCAAGGGGGGCGAGCGCTTTAAAATCGCCCACTGCAAGAGCACCGCGGAGGGTGTGGAAAAGTGCATCGCATCGCTCAAGGCCTCGCCAGCGCCGGAAGATTTGACGGCATTTGTGAAGCCGGGAAAACTGCTGTGGCCCGAGACGGTTAAAACACAGGGGCAGATCGGAAGCGAATCCGGGGCCTACCAGCTTGATACGGTGACGCTCCCGATGGACAACCCGTGGCGTTCTTGGTTGCGGGTGGGTGGATTGGATTTTTTCAAGGACGGACGCCTCGCGTTTTCGACCTTTGCGGGGGATGTATGGATCGGTTCCGGTATTGACGATTCGCTTGGGCAGATCACATGGAAACGCTTTGCGGCGGGATTACACCAGCCTCTCGGGCTGCGGATTGTGGACGACGAGATTTACCTCACCTGCCGTGACGGGTTGGTTCGACTGAAAGACCTTAATCAGGATGGCGAGGCGGATGTGTACGAGATGTTTAACAATCAGGTGCAGGTCACGCCGAACTTTCACGAGTTCATGTTTGATTTGCAGACGGACTCCAAGGGGAATTTTTTCTTTGCCAAAGGAGGTCCGGTGAAGGGTGGGGGCCGTGGATGGGATCCGATAGGCGAGCACAACGGAACGGTGATGCGTGTGTCAAAAGACGGATCCAAGTTCGACGTGTTCGCAACCGGTGTGCGTGCTCCCAACGGGCTTGGCATGGGGCCTGGCGACATCCTGACCACTGGCGATAACGAAGGAACCTGGGTGCCGATGTGTTATCTGCACATCGTGAAGGAGGGTGCATTCACGAGCGTTCCGGACTTGGCGCATCGTGAAAAAACACCGGAAGCGTTTGATCCCCACGTCTGCTTTTTTCCCAAGTCCGTTGATAATTCGTCTGGCGGGCAAGTGTGGGTGACCAGTGACAAATGGGGGCCGATGAAAGGGCGCCTGCTGCATTTGAGTTACGGTCAGGCGTCACTGTACGAAGTGATGCTGCAGGATGTGAATGGTGTGGTGCAGGGAGGTGTGAGCAAAGTGCCGTTGAAGTTTGCAACGGGATTAATGCGCGGACGCTTTTCGGATCATGACGGCCAGTTGTATCTGGCGGGCCAGCGCGGTTGGCAGACCTCCGGCACGGAGGAGGGCGCAATCCAGAGGGTCCGTTATGTCGGCGGACCGAGTTATGCGCCGAAGGCGCTGCGTGTGACAGACCGTGGCATTCACATTGATTTTGAGCAACCGCTGGATCCTGTGACGGCCGCGGATGCGGACAACTACAGCATAGAACAGTACAACTACCGATGGACCTCCAATTACGGTTCGAAGGATTATCGTCCGAGTAATCCGGATGAGCTCGGGCACGATGTGGTGGATATCACAGGGGTGGCGTTGTCGAGTGACCGGAAGTCGGTGTTTCTTGCCGCAGCCGGCTTGAGCCCGGTGATGCAGAGTGAGATCACGATGCGAATAAAGTCGGCGTCAGGCGAGGCTGTGCCGGAGAAGATCTGGCACACGATCAACGCCGTTGCGCGCGAGGAAGGCCCTGCGCCCGTGCTTGCCGCGCAGAAACATCAGGCACCTGCCGTGCGAACTGCGGGGAGTGGAGTGGCGTTGACGCTTCGCTCGGGCGAGAAGGAAGACGTGCGCAAGGATCGTCTGATTGCGTTGCACGTGCCAGCCGACACGTATGCATCGCCATTTTTGCCGAAGGGATCATTCAATGCACGGTGGGATACGGTGATGATGATGACGCTGCGTAAAAACGTCACCTTCTACGCCGAGGGAGCTGGGCGGGTGCAGGTGAGTGTGAACGGAGTGAATGTGTTTGAGGGGAATCTGGGCGGAGCGGAAAGACGGTTGCAAAACACGGTGGAGCTGCGGAAGGGCGGCAACGAAATCGCAATTAATTACCAAAGCCCAAGTACGGGCAACTCGACGTTTCGGTTCCTGTGGTCGGCGGCAGATTTTGGAGTGGAGCCGGTGCAGCCAACGTTGCTTTATCTTCCCGCAAACCTGAGCGCTGCAGTGGGCAAGGGAGCCCAGCTACGCATGGGACGTTCGCTATTTGCACAGGCGAATTGCGTAGCCTGTCACAGCCCACAAGATGTCCTTTTTCCGAAGGGAACTGCGCCGGAGGGCATGCCTGAACTGGGGCCGAATGCGCCACATATTTTCGATGCGGGAACGCGCTTCAAGGAGGCGTGGCTCGCCCGCTGGATTTTAAATCCGCACGATTACCGGCCGGGGAGCATGATGCCCGCTCTTTTGAAGGGCGCGAGCGCAGAAGGGACTGCGCGTGACATCGCAGCGTTCCTAGCGGGCACCGGCAAACCCGAGGCGGACCCAGTGTTTGAGTCCGCAGATTCCACCGCTGGCGCGGCATTGTTCGGCAATCTGGGCTGCATTGCTTGCCACAGTACGCCCAAAAGCAAGCCGGGTAACGGCTTCGACAGGGTGCCTCTCGCGCATGTCAGCTCGAAGTGGTATCCGGCTGGGTTGATTCAGTACCTGCTGGACCCGCACAAGAACCATCCTGCAAGCCGGATGCCGAAGACTGCATTAAACCCGAAAGAGGCGCATCAACTCGCAGCGTTCTTGATGTCATTCCCGGCTGAGGATGCTGGAGATTACAAAAAGGGAGACGAAAAAAATGGAGGCCGTGCACTCGCGATGAGCGGATGTATTCAATGCCATGCAGGCGGGCAAGGAATGGGGCTTGCGCTTCAAGGGACCCTTCAGAAGGGCTGGGAGTCGGGATGCCTAGCCGAGGACCCAGCGAAGCTTGGAGCGGCACCTAATTTCCGCTTTAGCGCTGAGCAGAGGGATGCGCTCCGGCTGCTCGCGAAGGAGGGGTTGGCGTCGGTGGATCATGATTCGGCGCTGGAGTTCGCGCAACGGGCGGTTGTGGGGCTGCGTTGTGTGGCGTGTCATCAGATGGACGCGCGCCAAAGCGTGTGGGCCTCGGTGACAGAGGAGGCGAACATGCTTGGCGCACTGAAGGGGGCGCCGAAGCCCACGCCGGGAAAAACGATGGCGAATCCCTCGGAGGCACCACACCAAACGACATCGATTCCAGCGCTGACATGGCTTGGAGAGAAGCTGCAGCCGAGCTGGAGCGCGGCAATGATTGCGGGACAGTTGCCCGCGAAGACGCGTCCATATCTTTACGGAAGGATGCCGGCGTTTGAGCATTACGCAGAACCTCTTGCAAAGGGGCTTTCGCATTGGCACGGATATCCGGCGAGTGGAGGAGAGCTTTCCTCGGGAAACCCGATCGAAGCGGCTGTGGTGAAGGCCGGCGAGCTGCTTGTGAGCGAGCAGGGTGGCTTTGCCTGTACAGCATGTCACGACCTTGGAAACCGGAAGGCGACAGCTCCGTTTGAGGCGCCGGCGCTCAACCTTGCGCATGCAGGGGCGCGGTTGCGTCTATCCTACTTTGAGCGCTGGCTGCTGCAGCCTCAGCGACTGGATCCGGAAACCAAGATGCCACGCTACTCGGATGCGGCCGCAAAAACGGGGATCAAAAACGTGCTGGATGGAGATGGAGTACGGCAGTTCGACGCGATCAGGGAATTTCTGTTGAGCGTTAAAGAGTAAGTACCATTTTTGTGTTTCAGGAGTTTCATTTTAAAAGTTCAGCGAATAGGAAAAAGCCGAGCAAGGTCCCGACTATTTTTGTGAACTGTTGATCTACATTCACACGAATGGCGCCTCCTTCTAAACCTTTTGGCGTTTTACAAATGTCCCGTTGATCGGCGGACCCGCGTTTTTATTCCTCTGACTGCTCGCAAGCACGTTTGTAAATGGGTTGCTCTGACGCAACCGAATTAAAAGCGCCCGCATTGCATTGGGTATCACGCCGACTCAACACGCCTTTAAAAGCTCTGTGTCACGTGCCAGGTGCGCCACCTTAACACGATGTTGCATCTCAGGTTGTTTTGCATTATCCGTTACAATGATTATGCGTACCCCGCGTCTCACGCTTCGAGGGCCGGCTGGAGTCCTGACCACTGTTCATGTTGATGAGTCGGAACTAATCTTCGGGAGCGCCTGCGACGAGGGTGTGTTTACCGTGGACGGTGATGGTGTCGCGCAGCGCCATGCACGGGTTGTGTTTGGTGAATACAGCATTTTAGTAGAGGATCTTGCTGGCGGGACTTTAGTGAATGATAGCATGATTGATGGGATGGTCACGGTTGACTACCCCGTGCGCCTCGTGACGGGAGAGATCACCATAGTGATCGAGAAGGAGATCGATTGTTTTCTTAATGGAGCGGAAACCCTTGGGTCCAATTTCAAAGCTGAGTTGAACCCTGAGCCGGAGACCATTTCCAACCTAGAAAGCACAATGGCTTTCGGTATGGAGATGCAGGAAGACAAGATTGGAGAGCGGTTCCAGACAGGAACATGCTACGCGCGGGGTAGTGAAATTGGACGGGGCGGGATGGCGAGAATACTTTCCGCAAAAGATGAACAATTAGGGCGCTTGGTCGCGGTCAAAGTATCCACAGTGGAAAGCAGGGAAGGGCAGGAGGTATTCGCTAACGAAGCAGAGGTCTTAGCGAAACTCGCGCATCCAAATATTGTTCCGGTTTACGCGCGCGGCACGGATGAACACGGGCGTCCATTTTATTCGATGAAATTAGTTCTTGGCCGGACGCTTCAATGGATCGTCAACCAACAAGTGGCCGGAGATGCCGAGACGCTTAAGAAATACCACCCACAGCGCCTGCTCGATATTTTTCGAAAAGTGTGCGACGCAATCGACTTTGCGCATTCTAAGGGTTATCTGCACCGGGATCTTAAGCTTGAAAACGTGATGGTCGGGGAATTCGGTGAGGTGTTGCTGATGGATTGGGGGCTGGCGAAGGTAATTTGCCGTCAGGATTTTGACAGCGGGACAGTCGCGGAACCGGTTAAGCTCCCATACACAGAAGGTACCCCACAGTACATGTCGCCAGAGCAGGCAGATGGCATTTACCGCGGCCTAGACGAGCGCTCCGACATCTATTCTTTGGGTGGGATTTTGTACGCGATGTTAACAAGGCGTCCGCCGATTTCAGGGGCTTCGGTACAGCATATTTTGGACAAAGTTCGAAGCGGGGACGTTGCCAGTTTTGACGCGACTTCAACCAAAGATGTTTCTTCCAAAACAAAGCCGTCAGCCGTGGCCAGCGGATTACAGGCAGTGATCCGAAAAGCGATGGCAAAAGCGCGTGAAGATAGATACCAGGACGTGAAGGCTTTGCTGAAAGATATCGAAGCCTATCAGGGAGGGTTTGCTCCGAGTGCTGAAAACGCTAGCACGCTCAAACACATGATTCTTTGGCTTGGCCGCAACAAGGTGCTTTCCGGCTCAATAATGGTGATTTTTTTGGTCGTGACTGGATTCGGGGCAAGCATTGTGCAGAAGGGGCGCGAGGCTAGTGCGGCATTGCAGAGCCTCCGTGAGACTGCCCCCACTTTTGCGATGCGCGCAAAGGACGCGCTCGAGGATGGTGAGTTTGAGGAGGCACTTAAGGCGGCGACATTTGCAGTGAAACTTCAGCCAACAAACGTCGACTACCATGTTTTAAACGGGGACGTGCTGCAGTTGCTATCTCGCTGGCGAGAGGCTGTGCAGGCGTACAAAACTGCATTGCAATTCGGTAATCATGAGGGTGCTAGGCAGAATCTAAATCTGACTGAGGAGCTCATTCAACATAGCAAGCGTGAAGGCAAGGCCAAGGCCAAGGCGGTTTTGTTTGAATCGCTGAACTCGCAAGGCAGAAAGTCGGAGGCGTTAGCGTTCGGGAAGAGCCTCGGAGATTTCTGGAAAGACCGGAAAAAAGATCTTAGTGCCCTGCCAGAACTGGTAGAGAGACTCGAGTCAAAGCTTATACCTGTTCCCGGCACGAAGGTGTTAATGAGTAAGACGGAATTTACGGTGAAGGAATGGAAGCTCTATTTACAGGCCGAGGGCTTATCCGAATGGAGGCAGCCATCGAAGCGGATGCAGCAAAGCGATGATCATCCAGCGGTCATGATCAGTTGGAATATGGCTAAAGAACTTTGTGACTGGCTCAGTGCTAAAACTGGAAAGAATTGGAGGCTTCCGACAAGCGCTGAATGGGAGGCAGCGGTTGGCCCATCTACCTACCCGTGGGGGGAATACTACCCCCCAAACAGTGATGATGGAAATTATGCCATTAAGGAGGGCGGAAAAGACGATCCCGAAATTATAGGCACCGATGGGTTTTATGGCACTGCGCCGGTTCAATCATTCAAAGCGAACGCGCTGGGTTTTTACGACCTCGGAGGAAATGCTTGGGAATGGATGTGGGATGTGTCGTCCAATGAGAAAGGCTTGTGCACGCTACGTGGCGGCGGTTGGATCAGCGCCGGAGTCAACTGCACGGTAGCTCATCTCTCCTTCGCCGCCCCCGACGTCAAAAACGGCCAAAACGGATTCCGGCTGGCTCTCTCGTCCGGAGGAGGAAGCCTTGAAGTCCCGCCCAAGCCATAGGGGGCAAAGCCCAGTGAAACTTGTGCAGCCGCGGGACAAGCCAAACAACCCGGCTTCCAGGTTTGTCATTTGTGAGAGGTAGCGGTTCTGAAGGCTACAGGCAGCCCGTTTTTATGCATCCTCATCCGCGGCTCCGAGATATTTGGCAACCGCCTGTCCCCTGGAATGCACATGAAGTTTTTCGTAAATTCGCCCGGTGAGCGTGCGTACCGTCGAAAAACTGACACCGAGTTTGTCTGCAATCTCCTTTTGTAAATAACCTTTTGCAAGAAGCTCTAAAATCTCCCGCTCCCTCGGAGCGATTTTTTCGAGAACAGATATTCGTCCAGAAGGTTCGGGTAAAGGCGCGCTGTGCGGTTTACGGAAAGCTTGAATCACGCGTCTGGCGATGCTGCTGCTCATTGGCGCTCCGCCGCGGTGCACGTCGCGAATGGCGTCTAGCAATTCCGCAGGCTCCATGGGTTTCCTTAGATAACCGCTCGCCCCGGCCGCTAGTGAATCAAATATAGCCTCCGAATCATCGTAGACTGTGAGCATTAAGAAGTGGGCCTCCGGTAGCTCGAGCGATAAGCGCGCAACGCATGCGATGCCGCTTGCGCCTGGCAGGTTGATATCCATCAGAATAACCGACGGCCCTGCTGCCGGCAGCTGATTCCAAGCTTCCTCAGCCGAGGCAAATGTTCCAACGCAGGATAGCCCGGGTCCCGAGGATACAATTGCGCACAGATTATCCCGAAGGTCGGCATCGTCTTCGACGATCGCCACCCGAATCGCGCTTTGGATTAGCTCAAGATTTTCAGTCATGTGTTTGCGTAGGAATTGGTTTCGGTAAGGGCACGCAAATTTGCATACGGCTTCCGTGGTCCGGGGAGGAATGCGGGGAGAACTGTCCGCCAATCCGCCTCATGCGCTCCGCGACATTGGCAAGGCCACCTAAAAGCTTCAGGCTTATTATTTCAAAGCCGCAGCCGTTATCTTCAACCTCGAGCGTAATCCAGCCTGGTCTAAATCTGATTCTTAGCACCACGAGCGTTGGCTTGCCATGCCGCACCGCGTTGTGGACGAGTTCTTTTACCGCGAGAAACGCCTCGTGCCTTGCGCTCGAAGGGAGACTCAGCTCGGGAAGCTCTTCCGGGAT
>CAMDSZ010000125.1 GCA_945906945.1 Akkermansia muciniphila | reverse complement strand
GTCCCCCGCAGCGCCGTCCGCGCCGCAATGTGGCGCTCACTCCGCGTTGCATTTAGCAACAAAGTATTAGCGATGGATTGAATCGCTCATCTCCTAGGAGCCAATTTGAAGAATTTCAAATTGGTTGCGGGGGTAGGATTTGAACCTACGACCTTCAGGTTATGAGCCTGACGAGCTACCAGGCTGCTCCACCCCGCGATTTACGAAGTCACAGTCGCTCAAGAGGGGGGCGAGCGCAAGGTTTTTTGTCGCGGGGCGGTGAATACGACGCCCGCGGAATTTCTAGGGGCGCCCAAACGGGTTGTTTAGTTGTTCGGAGCAAGTGTGTAACAGTCCTGCAAAAAATATGTTTTTAGCTAAAACAATTTGGTGCAACTGACCGTAGTGTGTCATTAGAGAGTGTTGTTCTCCCCGGTTCGCCTTCAAACGAACTCTCCAATGAAATTCCACCATCTCATCTCTGCCGCGTTTTCATTGCTGCTTCTTTGCAGCCTGAATGCGTTTGGGAACGAGGACGATCCGTTCATCCTTGTGAGCGTCCCAGATCAGAAGATGGCGGTGATGAAGGGGAGCGAGGAAGTGGCCCGCTACGCCGTGTCCACATCCCGGTTCGGGCTCGGGGATCGCCTGGGGAGTTATGCAACGCCTCTGGGCCGCTTGGAGATTGCGAAGAAGATTGGCGACGCCGTGCAGCAGGGCACCGTGTTCAAAACGCGCCAGCCCACCGGGGAGGTTCTCCGGCCCAACGCTCCCGGACGGGATCCGATTGTGACGCGAATCCTATGGTTGCGCGGCTTGGAGGATCGCAACGCGAATTCTTTTCAGCGGTGCATCTACATCCACGGGACGCCCGAGGAAAAGGCGCTCGGGAAGCCGGTGAGCTGGGGGTGCATCCGCATGCGCTCAAGCGACGTGGTGAAGGTGTTCGACGCTGTGCACGTCGGGGTGCGCGTCGAAATCGTCGATAAACCGCTGAGGGCCTCGATCCGCGAGCACGCGCTCTTGGTCGCCTCGGTCGTTGGCAAGGCTAATTGAGTCGAGAACCACGCCGGTCCCTGCGCGCCCGGTCGGGAAAGCTTCATGCTCCCGCCAACGTGACAACAATCCGTTCTTTGGCGGGCATTGGAATTCGAGGCATCGGAGAAATCCGCCTCGTCTGTTGACTCAAAAGTTTTGACACCCGGAAGGGTTGGCTTGAAGCGACTGGAGATGCGGGAAATCCACCCGTCCGGTTCGGGGCGGGGGGATGAGAACACGGAGTGATTGTAGCCGCAACCCATCCTCGTTTCTCTCCTCAATTAAATTCGAGCCCCGTCGACGCAACGGTCTCGCAGGGCGACGTGCCGATGTGGGCGTCTTCGCAAAGATCGTGTTTCCTGAAGAAATACGGACCGGAAAATGCAAGCTGTAAGATGATTTCGGTAGTCTCGGATTGACCGGTCTGACCGGTCGTGCAATAGTATGGCTCATGAAGGTGATTGCGGCATACGAGGCAAAATCTCGATTCTCAGAGCTTCTTCGAGAAGCCGCTGCAGGTGAGATTTTTATCATTACCCGAAACGGGCAAAAAATGGCGGAACTTCGTGCATGCCAATCTGAAAAACCCGCAAGGATACGGGGCATGATGAAATCAGAGATTCCTCCTATACCGGCTGACTTTAACGAACCAGTGGATGTTTTCGCCGAATACCAATGAAGGCTCTTCTAGATACGTGTGCTCTCATTTGGTTCCTGAGAGATGACCCTGAATTATCAGAAAAGGCCGCTCAAACAATTGAACATCCGGATACGGATGCTTTCGTTAGCGTTGTCAGTATTTGGGAGATCGCGACCAAAGCATCCATTGGAAAGCGACAGATGCCGCTGGGATTTCATGAATCGCTGGAGGACAAGTTAAAGGCCTCCGGATTCAATCTCCTTCCTCTTGAATTCCAACACGCGGCCGGAGTGTATCCACTCCCCGCTGTTCATAGCGATCCGTTTGACAGACTGCTGATATCACAGTGCAAATCTGAAAAGCTAACTGCCATTACTAACGATTCTCGCTGGAGTGACCCGCGATACGGCATCTCGGTACTTTGGTAATTCCCTCCACGCGCATCGTGAGCAAAGGACTGGCTTTTTGGCCGAATCAGTTGGCGGGAGGAGCGCATGGCGGTGACGGAATCAGGCAGTGAAGATTTTCGCTTCGACCTCAGTTTGTTCCCCGGTGCGGCCGGCACCGTAGAAGTGACAGTCCGCAATTAAGCGATGAAGGAGCACGATCTTGCGCCGCTGCGTCAGGCCATCATCGAAGTCGTCCGCCAGACTACGATGAAGGTGCTCATTTGCCCCGAAGACGAAACGCAGATGGCCCTCGGTAAAGAAATGCTTTTGGAAAAACTGCCCGCAGATGTGGGAGCGCATATCGTTTGGCGTTCGGACTTCTGGCTCACGGGCGAAGCTCTGAGCACTTACATACGCAGCGCCGGTCTCTTTGGCGCGGAGATGCACAGCCCGATCCTGTGCATCGGCAATGGCATCCCGGCCATCGTCTGCCGCTGGGAGGAGCAGACCAGCAAGGGCATCATGTGGCGTGATATCGGACTCAGTGAATGGCTCTTTAATCTTGACGAGGCAACCGAGATTCCCGGCATTGTTTGAGCCGTGCTCGCCCTCGCCAAAGAACCTGCCGCAGCCAAAGTAAAAGCGATGAACGCAAAGTCATTCTTGCTGCAACGCCAGTACGAGACGATGCAGACGCTCGCCAAGTCGCTTTGACAACTCGTTCAGTATTTCAAGCCGTGACGTCTTCTTTTCAACAACCCCTATGAACCTTCGAATTCTATTCGCCACGCTGCTGCTTTCCTCACATGCCGAGTTGAAAGCACAGGAGAAGATCCAACCCAGCGACAACAACACCTTACCTCCGCCCTCGTGGGAGCAAATCCGCCGCGTGCCTATGAGTGATGGGCTGCGGGCCTTTTGGAATGTGGCAGGCGGTGACAACGCAACGAACTATCGTGAAGCCGCGGCGCATGGATTCGAGATGGTGGACCTTTTGAGCACCTATTCCGACTACCCCGGCAGACAGAAGGAGAATATCCGTAAAACGCTTGATACCAATAGAAACAATCCCTGGCAAAAACCGGAGTTCTTTGAGCGCATCATCAGGCGCAACATCGAGCAGCGCGGCAACCAGAACGCCATCTTTGTTCACGACATAGAGTTCAGCTTCGAGGAGGACATCGATAAAGCGTGGGCTGATCCAGAGGTGCGCGCAGCATCGAGGGCCATGAACCGCGAGCAGTTTGCCGATGCCTATATCCGCGAGTGGGCCACCTGGTTTACACTGCCCTGCCAGTGGACAAAGGAACGCTTCCCCGGGACCCCCATCGGAATCTACGGCCCGCAGCCGTTCCGCCGCGACTACTTCGGCATCTCCGGAAAGTCCGCGCAGCAAATCGACGGCACTCACCACAGTGATGCAGAACTTTGGCAGCACATCGATTCCTTCGTCGATTACTACATCGCCAGCATCTACGTATTCTACGACAAGCCTGACTCCATCTTTTACATGGCGGCCAATGTGGAGGAAAACGTCGAGCGGACCCGGCGTTACGGCGGCAAGCCTCTCTACGCCTACGAGTGGCTGCGTTACCATGATTCCAATAAAAAACTAGCTGGCCAGGAGGTCGCTCCCTGGCTCGCCGAAGCCATGGCCGTGCTGCCTTACTTCTGCGGGGCACGCGGCCTTGCGCTCTGGGGCTCGGAGCCCAAGCGACAGGGGCAATACTACCACGCGCTTCCCGTCTTCATGAACAGTCTGGGCCGCGTTTCCGATCTAGCCGCCAGGATCGCCTCCGCCAAACTCATGCCCGACGAACCCGCGCACGTTCTCTGGAAAGCCAAGAGCCCGCTCATACGCAGGATGCGCGTCAGCTCCGATGAATGGATCATCCTAGCCGTGAACCCGTGGCAAGCCGAAGATGCTACTTGCACCGTGGAAGTGCCATTGGAGCAGGGCAACATCACGGTCGAACTGCGGGGACGCCACAGCGAGATTTTTCATCGCGTGGGTGAGAGCGTTAAGCGGCTGTGAAGCGTGAGTCTTGAATCGTCTGGGGCTGGGTTCGGCGCAAGGTTCGTTTGACCCAACCGGGAAAGTGTTAAAAGTGGGAGTGTCAACAGAGGGGGGGAGTGTCTGTCCCCGGTGCCCTGTCCCCGGTGCTCCTTCACAGCCTGACCAGGCGATGCATCGCCCGCTGGCGCTCTTAGTCCACTCCAACCAATCCAAGCCCCCGTTTGCTTCGATTGATTTCAATGACGACGCTGACACAAAACTCAACGCAGCCCGAGACAGTGCCGCGCTCGAAATTATGAATCGCAGAAATTTCATCGAACTTGGCGTGGCGGCGACGGCGGTGACCATGCTTTCCAATCCTTCCTGCAAGTCGCTGCCCACTTCCATGCGGCGTAGCGCCAAGCGCGGAATCGGGATTACTACGAAAAAGGGTGATGCGTGTCGCGAAAAAATCCAAACCGGTGGCGTGGATTGGTTTTATTCTTGGAGTGTGACACCGCCGGAAAACGTACCCGACGGCGCGATATTTGTCCCAATGACCTGGGGCAAGCTGTGTGAGGATTCAATTTTAAACATCGGCGCTGTGCTGCGACAAAGCGGCTTCCAGGATTTGCTTGGCTTCAACGAACCGGATCAACCTGACCAGTCTAACATGACCGTGTCAGAAGCGCTGGCCGACTGGCCGAAACTCATGGAGTTTGACGTGCGACTTGGCAGCCCCGGCTGTGTGCATCCGGATCGGGATTGGATGAATTCCTTTATGCGTGGAGTTACCCAGCAAGGCTTGCGGGTAGATTTTGTTACAGTTCATTCCTACGGCGGGTTAAATGTACGCGCATTGATGAAGCGGTTGGAAACGGTTTATCAGCTGTACGGTCGTCCGCTCTGGATTACGGAACTAGCTGTAGGCGATTGGAATGCGAAAACACGCGAGGAAAATCAATATCGTCCGGAGCAGATCGTAAGGTTCATCGAACAGTTGGTGCCACGACTAGAGAAGTGTGATTTTGTCCAACGCTATGCATGGTTTCCAGCCGACCAAAATGACCCGGTTTTGGGGCCGTGTGCGTTTTTTAACGCTGACGGTTCTTTAACAACAGTTGGTAAAGCATACCAATCGATATAAATCCCGCATTCCTCGTAAATGCCGTGCGCGAGATGTTCGGAAATGCGTTGAAAAGAAAAGTTCTGCCATGACGTTAGTAGAGCTCGTGCTCGGAATTTTGCGCTAGGGGTTGGTTTCTGATTTTGGGTTTGGTGTGTTTGGCAAAGACGAGCTGCGCGACTTTTTTCTGTAAAATTGGAGGGGGTTGGCGAGATCGGCTAGGCAGCTAGGAGTTGAGATTTGAGGTGCATAGTGAGGGAGAATTTACCAGTCTCGCAATCGTCACTGAGTTCACTCAATAGGGCGATGACAACCCGCAGAAGTGAGTCGACATAGGGAAGAGTCAGATGACGCGAGTGCGGCGCTCGAGGTCCTGATTTACACGTCCGACCATGTGGATGGTATAGATCCGCTTTTGGTCGGAGACGCAGAGATAGACACTTTGGTTCACTCACCACGCGTCCGGTGAAGTTCAGCCGCCGGCATCTATTCGTGAACGTCGTTGCTAAGAATGTTGAACTGCGAGTCGAAGCGCTCATTGCCGACGACAAAGTGCTCGCCACCTCCAAGACGCTCACCGGCGACACCACGAAGCGTCGAATCGAATGGAACGACTGCGCCGACTTGTCCGCGCTTTCCGGTAAGCCCATCCGCTTCCGCTTTCATCTCACCAAAGGGCGGCTCTTCGCATTTTGGGTCACGCCTGATCCGAATGGTTGGGCCGCAGTACTTCGGAACCATGGATGCCAATTAATCCACTCATGATGGCACGCGCCAACTCAACTCCACTTGTATCGTCCCGAAATCCACTATCGGTCCCAGACCCTGAATCGAGTAGGCGCAAGGGGCAGGCACTTTTGGGGGCCGGAAAAGGATGCGCCCTACTCCGCGGTGCCTTGACAGAAGCATCTAAAACAGGCATCAGTGTATGTATGAGGACGACGCTGAATATCGACGATGCACTTCTCGCGCAAGCCGGCGAGTACACAGGCGAGACCGAGAAGACGGCACTGGTCCGCATGGGTCTGGAGGCTCTTGTCCAGCGCGAAGCCGCACGCCGCCTGGCATCCTTGGCGGGCATCATGCCATCACTGGCGGTGCCGCCACGGCGACGCAACGAACCGAAGCGAAACAAGTGATCATTGCGGACACCTCCGTTTGGGTGCAGCACTTCCGGCGCGGCGTGCCTAGCTTGGCCAAAACTCTCACAGATGGCCTCATCTGTATGCACCCCGTTGTCCTTGGGGAGTTGGCAACAGGCAATCTGGGGAATCGAATGCAGACTCTCGCCGCGCTGAATCGTCTCCCGCGTACAAAACTGGCTACGCAAGAGGAGTGTCTGGATTTTATAGCGATTCACACACTTTACGGCCGCGGCATCGGATGGAATGACATTCAACTGCTTGTGGCCGCCCGGATCTCCGGCAACCTTCTTTGGTCACTCGATAATCGACTTTCGATGGCGGCGGCGGAGCTGGGCGTCACTTTTCAAGAATCATAACGGTCTCGCCCTCTGAGAGAAAAGTGCACTGAGAGAAAAGTGTCTGTCCCCCGGGGCGCGCTCAACTGCACCTGCACTTGCCTCCCCGCAGCATGAGGGCGTTGCGGCGAAGCATCTCAATCCGGCGCAAAGGCGAAGGTCTCTAAAGACTGCTTCCCATACGTTTTTTCAACGGTTCAAGAAGTTCGGTTTTCGACACCGGAAAGGCCTAGCTCCGGTAGTTTTGATCCGCAACGTTGTGTTTTGAATCGTCCGAGGCTGGGTTCGGCGCAAGGTTTGTTTGAGCCAACCGAGAAAGTGTTAGAGGGGGGGAGTGTCTGTCCCTATGCTTGTCCCTGGTGCTCTCGAAGCGTCGAATCGAATGGAACGACTGCGCCGAGTTGTCCGCGCTTTCCGGCAAGGCTATCCGCTTCCGTTTTCATCTCACCAATGGGCGGCTCTTCGCATTTTGGGTCACGCCAGATTCGAATGGCGCAGTTAATGGGTACGCCGCCGCAGGTGGGGAAGGGGTTCACGAGATCGGAGGTTCCGTCAAAAGAACAGGGAGATGTCAGAAGTGAGTGAACGTATTTCGGTCGAGACGGTGGCGCGTTTGGCAAGTCGCAGTGCTTCGGCTGTGCGTTCACTCAAAAATCAACGAGCCAGCTCACGGCGTTTAGAAGGAGGCGGCGCACGTCAGGAAGAAGCATGTCCTCCGGTGTTCCAAGGCTCGTGTAAAAGATGCGCGCTTTCTTCGCTCCATACGTGTGGGTCCAGGCAACAGGTTGGGACGGGGTGGTGTCGGTTTTGGCGGTCCCGACCAACAGGGGAAGGGCGCCCGGGGAGAGGGGCAATACTTTATAGAGGGACTGGCAACCCAGAATTTTGACGGGATTAACGCCCTTTAAAAGTGCGCTGCTTTCGTTGCCGGGGGCTATGCTAACCGTGTACGGAAGACCTTTTGTTTCGTAACCCGCGTTCTGGCCGCCGAGCACTTCCTGGGCAAACTCGGGCCACGGGAGCAGGCCGTCCTCAACCACTTCGTTGGGCCTCGGAGAAAACGCGTGATTCGCCGTGCGTATGCCGACCAGCGGTTTTCCTGCGTCGAGGTACTCCCTTATGGCTGTCATCTGCTCTTTTGGAAGAAAGCGGCGGCGTGAAAAAAGCATCAGGAGGTCGGCGCTCTTTAACGCTTTGATCACCCCCTCGAAGTGATGCTTCCGCGGTTTGTCCCCCTCGATCAGCGTCACTTGGTGACCGAGCGGCTGGAGGTCTTGTTCGGCAAAGCGGCGCATTGAGGCGGGCGCCTCGTAATTTTCGGGCTCCTCAACCACCAGGATCACAATGTTTGAAGCGGATGCGGTCGCTCCAAGGAGTAGAGAAAGGAAAGCGGACAGCAGTCTGGATTTCATACGGGGCAGGGGGGTGGTAAGTTGTGTAACGAAAGGAGGAAGGCTATCGCAAACCTTGATAGGAGGCTTCCAAAATTAGAATTCGCGGTTACCCCTATTTTCGTCGCTCACGCTGGCGCTATCGTAGCGGAGTGCGCCAGGGGGAATTGCTTTTCACGGCACGGAACATGTGATGGATTCTCCCGCGTTTCATGCTGGTGAGGCGTTTTTTCCAACCCGATGAGCGGCTGCCTTGGCGCCTGCCTGCAAAACTCCATGCGGGGGATTGATTTTGGCGGAATCTGGGTTTGTTTAAGGACTTTGCGGAGTTCTTTGATTCGACCAAAAGTGAGCGCCAGTATTCATCATTTCCCAAGCCCCCCGATCGCCTTCAGCACCTCCGGTAAACGGTGGAGGAGCTTGGTTTTTTGGCCGCTCCTGCTGCTCTCGCTTCTTTGCGATTTGCGTGCCCTAGAAAACCTTGAAGAGCGCGGCATTGTGCAAGCACAGGGGCCGCCCTCGTTCGTGTTTTCGCAAGCGCCCCATGCCAAGGCGCCTGCGGCATCGACTCCCAAGAGTGAGCAGACCGCCGAGAGTGGAAAGGCCGCCAATGCACTCTTAAAGCCGACTGCGAAAGCGCGTGAAAAAGTTTCTGACATCCTCTGGGCGAAGGCTGCGCGCACGGTGGCTGAAGTGTTGGAGCAACAGCATTACTTGCAGCAGCCCTTCGGGAACGGTGCATCGAACCGGGCGTTGGAGCGTTATTTTGACGCTCTCGATCCCGATAGGTTGTACTTTTTAAAAACCGATATTCAGCAGTTCCGCGACACTCTCGGGCCGGGATTTGCACGGGCGTTGCACGATGGGCGTTGGGATGCGATTGATCGCGTAAGCACTGTTTTGAGCCAGAGAAAGGCGAACTGCGCCGTTTGGGTAGAGGAACTCTTGACTCAAAGTTGGGACTTCAACCAACCGTGGGATGTGGAGTTATCGCGTGAGCACGCCGACTGGCCTGCGGATGAGCAGGAAGCCAAACAAGCATGGCGCGAGCAGCTTGGTTCCGAGGTGTTGGCGGAGCTTCTGGATGGGATGGATTTGAACGAGACGCTGGAGCGGGTCCGGCAGAAGTATCGAGGTGAATTGCAGGTTTCACTCGGCTCCCGGGGGGATCGGCTTGCCCCGGCGCTGGCTGCTCTGGCAAGGGCGTGTGATCCGCATAGTGATTATCTCACGCAGGAGGAGTTCGAGGACACCGAGAGCGAGCTGAATCTGACGCGGGTTGGAATCGGCGTCACGGTCGACAAGGACCCGGGCGGTTTGAGGGTCATCGCGATCGTGCCGGGCGGGCCCGCTCAGCGGGATGGAAGGGTGAGGGTGAACGACCGGATCGTGGCGATAGCGGATGCAAGCACGCCGTTTCGCGAACTGGAGGGATTGACGTTTCACGAGAGCGTGCGGCTTTTGCGAGGCAAGGAGGGCGCGGTCGTGCGGTTGAAGGTTGCGCCAGCGCGTTCGTCCGATCCCGCCGCGCGGACTGTGGTTGAAATCCGAAGAGAACAGATTCGATCACACGAGGGGGAGGCCTACGCAAAGGTGGTGCACACTTCAAACGGGGGGCAGACCCAGCGGTTTGGCTGGATTGTGATTCCCGCATTTTATGGGAACGAAAGCGGCGTGGCTGGTGGGCAGGGCAGCAGTGTGTCGAGGGATGTGGCCGCGTTGGTGCGGCGTCTTAAGGCGGAGAGTGTTGCGGGAGTCGTGCTGGATCTTCGCGGAAACCTCGGGGGATTGCTGGAGGAGGCGGTTGAGCTTGGCGGGTTGTTTTGCGGGAGCATGGCGATTGCAGCGGTGCGGATTCCGAATCAGCCGATCGAAGTGATGACGCCGGTGAGGCAGAAAAAACAGCTCTATGACGGGCCGCTGGTGGTGCTGGTGGATCGTGAAAGCGCCTCTGCGAGCGAGCTTGTGGCGGGAGCCTTGCAGGATCATGCCCGCGCTGTCGTGGTCGGGGGCGAGCAGACTTTCGGAAAGGGTTCGGTGCAGGCCGCGATCCCGCTCACCGAGCTGTTAAACGTCCGCAGCAGGCTTCCTCTCGGGGGGCTGATGCTCACTATCGGTAAGTTCTACCGGGTCAACGGGCAATCCACCCAAATCGTTGGGACGCGTCCCGATGTCGTTCTACCTTCTACCGCTGACATTCCTTCCCGCGGGGAGTCCGCACTGATCGGCTACCTCGAGCACGACGCGATCGACCCTGTGAAGCGCTCCGCGGCGGGAAACGTGACTTTTTCAATGCTGCAAGCTCTTGGGGAACGTTCGCTGGCGCGGGTTTCGCAAAGCGAAGGGTTCAGCCTGATCCGGGAGGAGAGGCAGCGGCTCAGGGAGGAGGCGCAGGCCAACCGGTTGACCTTGCGGGAGTCCGATCGGCGTCAAAACGCACTTTTGGATGAAGACCGATACTCGCGACTGCAGTCCGCGACCGCCGAGTCTGCGGCGGCGCTTGGGACTAGGAGGTTCCAGCGGTTGTTGATCGAGGATTTGCGGCTCAAGAAGCTGCCCATGCTTGATCAGGATCCCATCGCGAACCCAGATCCCGAGGGGTTCATTACAGAAATTGAAACGCTTGCGGTCGTTCGGGATCTGGCTGAGTTATCCCCGAAACGTTAGCCGTGTTTTCAAATTCCTCATAACCCTTGGTTTGTTGGGAAAGGAAACGTTTCGGAGAGTGGAAGTTCCGGAGAGTGGAAGTTCCGGAGAGTGGAAGTTCCGGAGAGTGGAAGTTCCGGAGAGTGGAAGTTCCGGAGAGTGGAAGTTCCGGAGAGTGGAAGTTCCGGAGAGTGGAAGTTCCGAAAGTGGTCGGGGCGATA
>CAMDSZ010000124.1 GCA_945906945.1 Akkermansia muciniphila | reverse complement strand
GGCCTCCGCTTCACCAAGCTTCAAGGTTGCCGTCTTTGCCGATGCGCTCACCTCAAAAGCAATCCAATGTCCCGCCAAAGCATGCGATGGAAATCCACACGCAATCGCGTACTCACCGGCTTCATCCGCCACGAACTGAAACGTGGATTTGCTGGTGCTGATGCCGGTGATGTGACTTGGAACGGCGCCTCCCTTGAACGCTGGCTCCGCGACCTGCAGCTTTTTTACCTGATCCCGCTCCACGATGATGGCGCTGTGAGGCACCGGGCTCGGGTTGATGAAAGTCACCTCCACCGCCCATCCGGCGGGAACCGTGTAAGTCGCATTCCCGTGCGCGAACCCGTTGAAGTTCATTCCGTAGTTGTTTGCCGAATACGCCGCAATCACCGTGAGCTGCACCGTGTTGGGTTTCTCCGATAGCCTCAGGAAGTCCGCTGGCGTCAAACCCTCGATGAGCTCTTTCTTCAACCCCATGGCCTCGTGAGCGCCCGAGTGATTTGGAGATTCGGCAGGCTTTGTGTCGGCCGCCACGAGGGAGAGATTAGGGAGCGCGCATGCGAGAACCGCGCAGACTTTCAATGACAGCAAAGGAAAATGAACAGCAGATCGATCGGAAGAATTTTTCACGCAGATTAGTCGGGTTAGAGCTCGGGAACATCTTGCGCCGAGCTGCCACGCCCCGAGGGCGCAACAGCGTCGACGCACACTAAAACAAGCGCGGCGAAAATTTGGACACCGCGCTTGCAGTCTATTTTTTCTGAAGAGGCGCCGTCACAGCGCCGGCCGGCACCTTGTCGGCGGAGACAATTTTCCAGAGCGCTCCGCGTTCACCTGCCGCGGGATCCACTGGACTTCCGTAATTGGCGGAGGCATGGGTGATGTAGAGGTTGCCCGCCTCATCTTCGCCACCGCTCGTTGGGCGGATCGGAGTGTCCAAGTCCAGTAGTTCCTGCATCTGCCACTTACCGGCTGGATCCAACTGCATGCCCCAGACTTTGCCCGATCCCCAGTCGCAACTGAAATAAGTGCCGTCGAGGCTGGGGTAATCCTTACCCCTGTACACTCCAACGCCGACCACACAGATCCCCTGATCAACATGGCTGTATTCCGCGATCGGAAGAATCCCCATGCGCGGCGCGCCCTTTTCAAGTTCGATTGGGAAAGGATGGCTGCCACCCATCATCTTCCAGCCGTAATTCTCGCCGCCCTTGCTGTTTGCGGGTTGCAGATCAATTTCTTCCCAGTGGTTCTGTCCCACATCGGCCATGTACAACTCCCCTGTTTTGCGGTCGAAGGAGAAGGTCCAGGGATTGCGCAACCCGAACGCCCAGATTTCAGGTTTCGCCTTCGGGTGAATCTTCGAGAACTGCAACTCCGAGACACCAAAGAGCGTCATCTGCTGGAGGGGTGTGATGAAGGGGTTATCCTTCGGGATCGCGTAGGCTCGGTCGGAACTGCTGCTGTTGACATCGATGCGCAGCATTTTACCGAGCCAGGTGTGCAGATCCTGCCCCGCGCTAATCACATCGCCCTCCCATCCTCCGTCGCCGACGCCGATGTAAAGGTAGCCGTCCGGGCCGAACGCCATCTTACCGCCGTGGTGGTTGCAGTAGGGATAATCGATTTGCATGATCACCCTCGCGCTCTCGACGTCAGCCTTGTCCGGGTTGTTTTTCGAAACCTTGTATTCCACGAGCATAGTCGCCCCGTTGAACCAAAGGTCCGAATAGCTCACGTAGCATAGCCCGTTCTCCTTAAACTTTGGATGGAACTCGATCGCGTACAAGCCCTCCTCCAAGAACGAACTGATCGTCTTATCTTTCAGATCAAGAAAGGGTTTCGGTAGCAGCTTGCCGTCCTTGATCACGCGCACCAACCCGTTTCGCTCGCATACAAAGAGTCGGCCGGAACCGTCCTTCGGCGACGACACATGCCCGGGATCGACGAGGCCATCGGCCACCTTAACTAGTTTGATGTCCACCGGTTTCGGCAACTTGCCGCCGGGTTGCACTGGTGCCGGCTGCGAATCCGCGGCGAACATAGACGGAATCATTGTTGCCGCCGCAAACAATACAGAGGAAACCTGCAAAGGAAGTGAAGTGTTTTTCATAGAGGGGAATGAGTTCGGACTTGAGCCTCCTAAGATAATGACCGGCCTGAACGGCGGCAAGGCTTTCGGATAAAATCCGCTCTTCCCTTGAGGCCCACCCCCCGGAAGCCACTGCGGCTCCGAAAACTTCACATATCTCGAGTCCTCCGTTGGCATTTTGCAGGAAAGCCCCCCATACTCAGAACGTGAGCTACACGGTTTTTGCCCGAAAATACCGCCCCCAGACCTTTGATGACGTCGTCGGGCAGGACCATATTACCCAGACCCTAAAGAATGCGATTCTTCAAAATCGCCTGGCGCATGCCTATCTGTTTGTCGGCCCGCGCGGCACGGGGAAAACTTCGTCGGCGCGAATTCTCGCCAAAGCGTTGAATTGTCTCAAAAGCGATTCCCCGACCGTCGACCCCTGCGGGGAGTGTCACTCCTGCAAGGAGATCACCGCGGGCAACTCGCTAGACGTCCTCGAATTCGATGCGGCGTCCAACACTCAGGTTGAGAAAGTGCGGGATATCATCATCGACAACGTGAAATTCATGCCCGCCCGTGGCCGCTTCAAGGTTTACCTGGTGGATGAAGTGCACATGCTCTCCACAGGCTCGTTCAACGCGCTTCTGAAGACACTCGAGGAGCCTCCGAGCCATGTGAAGTTTCTCTTTGCCACAACCGACGTTCAAAAGCTGCCGGCAACCATCCTGTCCAGATGCCAGCGCTTCGACCTAAAGCGGATCGGCGCGCCCGTGATCGCCGGTCATCTTTTGAAGATTGCCGCGAACGAGGGAATCGAGCTTTCCGCCGATGCAGCCCTCGCGATCGCCGTCGGCGCAGATGGGGGCATGCGCGATGCGGAGTCGATGCTGGACCAACTCGTGGCATTCTGCGGCGGCGCCATCGGGGAGGAGGAGGTTTTATCGGTATTCGGATTTAGTTCGCGCCAGAAAATCAGCGATCTCTGTGCGGCTTTACTCGCACAAGATGCGTCCCAAGCCCTCACGCTCATTCACGAACAGGCCGAGGCCGGCAGGGATCTGACGCAGCTGCTGAGCGATGTGATTTCGCACCTCAGAAACCTTCTGCTGGCTCAGGCAGATCCCGGAGGGCTTGTTGCCGAGCTCGGCGCGGACCTTGTTGAAGCGCTGAGGCTACAGTGCGCAAACATCGACAGGGAGCGGCTGCTTGAACTCATCGATATTTTCGCCTCCGCCGAACAGCGAATGAAATGGGCCGCGAACAAGCAGATGCACCTCGAGGTCGCGATGCTGCGTGCAATCCACGCGGTCAGCCAAGTCACCTTGTCGGAAGTCATCGACACGCTGGCGGCCATCAGAGAGGGCCGCGAATCTGCGCCCAAGAAGACCAATGCGGCGGCGCCCGTGGTGATGCCAAGAGCCAAACCCCCGACGATCGAATCAGGAACTCAACTGGCACGAGCCTCACGGGCCGTGGTGCAGCCGGTGCAGAAATCGGCGGAACCGCCAGCGGCCCTGCCCAAGAAGACTCCAGCAGAAAAGCGCGAGGAATCACCGGGTCTTGAACATCCCCCTAAAGTCGAGCAGCGCGTAACGCAAGTGGCCGAAACGAAGGCTGCGAACGCGGCTGAAAACGTCTCGCCAGTTGAGGAGCATAAGACAAACGAGGTGCACGACGCCCCACAGGAGATTGAGGCTTCGCGCGTCGCGGAACCGGCGGCGACGCTGCCCGAGAAAGATGTAAGCGTGGTGTGGCCTGAGCTCGTTAAACTCGTGCGCCAACGCAGGCCGCTGATCTCGATGTGGCTTGAATCGGGCGCTCTCCTGTCAGCTGCTTCAGGCAAAGCAGTGATTGGCTTTTCGAAAGATCAAAACCTAGCGTTTGACTACATCCAGCAATCCAACAACAAAACTTTTCTAGAGGAGGTCCTTGCCGAAATTCTAGGCGCTGCGATCTCTCTTTCCTGCGAAAAACACGATGCAGTCGAGTTGGTCCCCGTGCCAAAGGCCTTGCCTGCTGCAGCGGAGCCAGTCAGAGATCCGATGGAGGAATTCAAGGACGATCCGCTGATTCGCAAAGCGCTCGAGTTGTTTAAGGCGCGCATTGAAGCAAATTAACTATCCATACCTATGAACATTAAAAAGATGATGCAGCAGGCCCAGAAAATGCAGGAGCAAATGCTCCAGGCGCAAGAAGGGCTCGCGAAACGAACGATTACCGCAACTGCCGGCGGAGGAAAAATCAGCGTCGTTGCAAACGGAGCTGGCGATGTTCTGTCGATCAAGATCGCACCCGATGTTGTCGACCCGCAGGACGTCGAACTACTCGAAGAACTCGTTCTCACCGGAGTCAAAAAAGCTATCGAAGAGGGCCGCGCACTCGCGCAGACTGAGATGGGCAAGCTCACCGGCGGTCTGAACATTCCTGGACTGGGAATGTAACCCAAAAAACCTCATAAGGCCTGCGTTTTCAACAGGGCCACCGGTGCGTTCCGCTGCACTTTCGCCAACCACACGGCAGTCGCTGGCACTCATCACTGACTCGCCGCGACCTCTTTCCGAAAACAGCACTACTTGCCCTTCTTGGGTGCAGGCGGTTTGGGCTCTATGTAGGCGGGATTTACATGGGCTTCTGGCGCTGCTTTCGAAAGGTTTGGCGCGGTGTCACCCGACGCATCACCACAAGCCCACTTGATTCCACCGGTGAGCATGCTTTGAAAAACCGGGTTGGTCCAAACGTCCTCCCGATGGCCCATGGAAGTGTACCAAACACGTCCATTCCCCTCCCTTTTCGCCCACGTGTTTGGGAACATCGGGCGCGCGTATTCGGGCCCAGTCATGGCCGGGGCATCCATGACCGTCAACACATGGAGATCCGGCGTGAAGTCTTTGAGAGAATACCATTCCTCATGGATGGAAAAGTCTGATCCCACGCTCTCTAGACCCGGAAACTTCGGATCGATGACGATGCTCTTCGCCGCCTGCTGCGCTCCGTGCCTTATAAATTCCGCGCCGATGAAACGCACGTAAGGATCGGCTTTCTCGCCGTGATTTACATAGCGCTCCGGACCCTTGAGGGATTCGTTGTCGGTGTGAAAGGTATCGCTTGCGGAGTGCGTTCCAACGAAGCCTTTACCGGAGCGAACATAGTCAAAGAGCGCCTGCTTTCCCTTAGGTGTCATCGGAGGATTAGCATCCGTGCCTTCCGAACAAAGGTCGCCGGTTGTGTAGAACATCACGGTATCAAACTCTTTCAAATACTCAGCGGAGAACTTCGATCCGTCCTTGGAAAACGTAAACTCCCAGTTGTTTTTCTCGCCCAACTCAAGAAGACGCGCTTCAGCGTAACTTGGCTGACCTTTTTTCCACGAAATCACCTCGTGCTCAAAGCCGCTGGATTTGGTGAAGAAAAGGATCTTTCGCCGAGGCGCATCAGCACCGAAAACCGACGAAAAAGTGAACGCAGCCGCGACAAAAAATACGAGGGTCTTCATGTTCTGAGGAGGTCTTCTTTTAAAAGTACACCCTTTCGGCTTTGTCGTAGCAATCACAGCCTTTGATAAATCCACCTTCCTACTGCCCCGGCTCATCTATTGGTCTACCGAGACCGTCACACCTCCCCAGCGACGAAGCCGGAACCCTTGGAGCCGTTCCAGCAAGCATGCCCCTGTCACTCCGCGCCTGGAATTCAATCCGCGCCGCCGCCACACTTCGACTCCTCGGCAAACATAGGTTTTGCACAAACAAGCAACAAGCGCTGTCTTTGAATGCATGCACTTGCCCGTTCAACTTTCGATTTTGCACGCCGACCAGCACGATGAGGTTGCCGAGCTTTTGCATCGGTCTTTGGTGAATTGGTACGAGACTCGCTTGGGCGAGGGGCACCGTTTTGGAGCGAGCTCCGCTGGGTTTCGCCTGTTTCCAGAGCTGTACGCAGCGCTTGATCCGGGTGAAGCCATTTGTGCGACCGATGCAAACGGCAAGGTACGGGGGGTGTGCTTTGTTCATTCGCGCGAAACACATGTCTCGATCGGAATCGTGGCCACTGACCCAGACTTTTCGGGCCGTGGGGTTGCGCGGCGGATGATGGAAATGGCCGTGGACCGTGGACGAGCGCAGCGCAAGCCGGTCCGGTTAGTTTCTAGCGTGATGAATCTTGATTCTTTTTCGCTCTACACACGCCTCGGTTTCGTTCCCGGCAGCCTATTTCAGGACATCGAAATTTTCATTCCAGACACCGGGCTAATTTACCCTCCTCCCGCGGGCGTCGACAAGATCCGCCGGGCATCGAACACGGAGGCAGGACGTCTGGCTGACCTTGAATTCAAACTCCAACACATCCGCCGCGAGAAAGACTACGCATTTTTTCTTAACAACATTTCCGGCGACTGGCAGGTCTGGGTTTACGAAAATGAAGCGGCTGAGTTGTGCGGATTCATGGTCTGCAACCAGAATTCCGACTGGAATATGATCGGACCAGGCACCGCATTGGATGCACAAGTTGCCGAGGCCCTCGTTTGGAAATCCCTCGACCATCGTCGAGGCAAAACCACCGTGATACTTGTGCCCTGCTCTGCGACTTCTCTTGTTTCCGCGCTATACGCTTGGGGCGGCAGAAACATTGAGCTACACGTTGCACAAAGCACCGAGCCCTTTGACTCGACCTCAGGCGTGACATTTCCCACGTTTTTACCCGAGAGCGCCTGACTGATCTAGCCACCCGGAGTTCATACCACGCACGGCAGATCAAGCGATGCCCATTCGGGTGCGGTTGATAGGCTCATTTCAAATCGCGCTTGATCGGATCGGGCGCGTCTGCCGCGACTGCAGCCCGATAGTTTGCTTCGGCGCGAAAATGCTCCAGCAGTGCATCTACCTCGAGTACACGCGCATCGAATGTCGCCTGCTCGCGAATCTGGAGCGCCAGCAAGTCCGTCGCCCCATGCTCGAGCTTCTCATTCTCAGCGTCCTCGAGCTGCTGCGCCAATTCGACGTTGATTCGAGTCTGCCTCAGCGTGTCTCGCGCGGCAATCAACGCGCTATAGCTGTCACGCACATCGGCGGCGATTCGATCACGGGCAAACTGCCTTTCATTTTGCAGGCGCGAAATCTGAGCCTGCGCAACGTCAACCCTGCCCTTTGCCTCGCGGCGCTCGAGCGGGAGCTTGAACTCCACCTTGGCTTCCACTTCTTCTCTTCCGATGTCTTTTGGACGCGTTCCTCCGGCTCCTTGCCGCGCGTTGATGCCGAGCTCTAAACTTGGCATCAAATTGTTTTTTGCAAGATCCCTGTCGATGTTTGTTTTTTGAATGGTGAGCTCGATGCGTCGGACCTCCGGGCGGCGGATCCACGCCCTGTCGATGTCTTCCGCCATCTGCGAAGAATCACGGGTAGTGTGCGATGGAAACTCGACCGGCAAACGGTCACTTCTTGCGACGATCGGTTCAGCTGTTTCCTTGTTCCTAAAAAACAACGACAGCTCGATTGCCGCCGCCTCGAATCGACGCGTCGCCTGAACAACGGCGATTTCTCGACTGACCACCAAACGCTTATTATCCACCTGAACAATCCGCGCCGACGCGCCCCTAAGCACTTGCTCCGCGATCGCACTATCGCGTTTCTGCGCGATCCGCAGAAGTTCCTCCGCGAACTGCACTCGCTTTCCGGCGGCAAGCCAGGTGTAATACCCGATTGTCGAAGCCCGCACAAAGTCGAGGTATTGACGCAGGATAAAGGGCTCCGCCAGCTGCTGATCGATTTCAGCCTGCCAAAGCGACGCCCGTCGCCGGTCGATAGTTCCGTCTCTCAAAATCGGCACCTTGAAGCCCAAAACCGCTTCACCATCCACACCCGTCCGGTCCTTGTTGTAGTTGGGCAAAAAACCCGAACTGAGTCTGTAACCCCCGTAGACGCTGCCACCCCAAAACGAAAGTGGTTTCTCGAGATTCGCGTACGCGCTCCTGCCATCGTAATAGCCTGCCAAATTAGAGGTGCTTCCCGCGTTGAGGTTCCAGTCGAATGCACCCTGAGCCGAACGCACCCGGCCATTTGCGATATCCTGCTCAATCAAGGCGGCCAGTTGCGGTGGGTACTGATTTCGTACGCTCTCGACCACATCCTTTAACATTAAAGCCGCGGCCTCGGGCTGCGCGGCCCGGGAAGTAGTACTTATTCCGGGCCAAAGACTCGCGATCAGGAGACAAATAGGAACTAATTTCATAAATCCGCGAGAAAACCGCTTTTCAGAATTTTCGAGCTGAGACAATCACTTGCTTACCGGCACGCTGTTGTCGTTTTTCGCAGCCTGCCCAGCTGGGAAGCCGTTAATCTGCCGCCATATCTCATACCAGAGCGGCACCTGCTGGAGCATAATCCAGGCGTTTGCCTTGACCCCCTGCCGCAGCCACCTCGCTTTGTCAGGCCACTCCACCCGAACAAGGCCCTCTCCACGATCGACCGCGTCTGCCTTGGGAGCAACCACGACGCGGAACCTCCCCTTCCCGTCGTCTGTGGCATCGACAAAAATAACCTCCCCGCCAAATGTGCCGATTGCAAGATTAGGCCAGCCGATCATCTGAACCGCAGGCCAGCCCTCGAATGCGATCCGCACGTCGCTTCCGGGTTGGATTGCTCCATATTCTTCGGTGCGCGAGCGAATCAATGGAGTGTCATTTCCATCCAGCCAGATCTCGACAAAACGGCTTTCTGTCTCGGGAATGATCACGCATATGAGCGACCCGGGCCTGAGGTATGTCCCGTCTGTGGCGGCCACCTGCAGCACGATTCCGTCGCGTGGCGACTCCATGATCTGCCTTAAATTCTGGTTGATCTGAACATCAATTACGGAAAGGTCTCGCTCCGCTGACGCCAAATCCGACAAAGCCGATCCCTTCTGCGCGTGAATCGAGGCTATGGTGGCGTCGAAGTCGTTGCTTGTGCGTTTCAAGACAGACTCCGCTGACTTAAAATCAGCTTCAGTTGAATCTCTCTGCAAAATCGCGAGCTCGTGTTCGCGCTGCGAACTGAGCCCTTTTGCGAACAAAGCCTCCACTCGGTTGAAGTTCAGCCGCGCAGCCTCGGAGGCGGCTTTCGAGGCATTCACCCGCTGCTCAGCCGCATCGATGGCTTGGCCCTTCGCAAGCTCCTGTTGGGTGATCTGTGAAGCGTGCGACTCAACTCGGCCCTGAGCAAAATCCCTGCGACTCTCGATCGACTCGCGCTGAGCCCGCAAATTGGCGATGAGATTTGGATCATTGTCCTCGATCTCGACAATGACCTGGCCTTTTTTCACCCGCTGCCCCTCTGTCACATGCAGGTGCTTCACGCGCCCTGAAACCTGGGCTTCAACGTTCACCCGGCGGTCAAGCGGGTTGAATGCAATCACGCGGCCTGAGCCGACTACAAACTGGCGCCAGGGCAGAAACATCATTCCAAGGGTGAGAAGCGCAAAAAGAGCGATGAGTGCCTGGCTGAACAGCCTGGTGAACCTTGTAGGGCTAGCCAGGGAAAGTGCCGGCAGTTTGACGTGGTCGCGCATCTGAGAGACTTGGCTTTGCATAAAAGTAGGGCGTCGTCCTAGGTGGCTGGTGTGCTGAGGCGCAATGTCTGCCCCATCTTTGCAGCAACTGTCTCATGACGCGTCACCAGAATGGTGGTCGCCCGATTAGCCTCCGACAACAAGCATGCGATGAGTTCATCCGCATCGCGATCGCTGACCGCGTCCAGAAGGCCGTCAATTAGCAGCAACCGCGGGCGCTGGGCAAGCCCGCGGGCCACCATGAGCCTGACCCGCTGGGAGGACGAAAGAGGCGTTCCGCCGATCTTCAGTTCAGTGTCGAGCCCGCCGGGCAAAGCCAGAAGATCGTCCAGCAATCCCACCTGCTTCAGAGCATCAAAGACCTCGTCAACGCCTATGTCCGTGCGGCCAAGCCTGAGGTTCTCGATGATGGTGCCGTTCACAATTTCATCAACGCGCAAGAGCTTCACATGCGAGCGGAGTGCTTCCAAACTCCAGCTGCGCAGATCCAGTCCATCCACACGGATGTTTCCAGAAACCGGCGTCCTCAAGCCGAAAATCGCGTCCAGAAGAGCTCCAGCACCGGTTCCGGACGCAGCCAGAATCGCAGTGCGCGCCCCCGGATGCGCGCTGAGTGACACCTCAGCCGAATGGGCACGCCTACCCTCCAGGTCAAGCGAAACCCCGTTAAGCTCAAGAGGCGCCGGACCCGAACACACAGCAGGGTGCTCTCCCGAATCACGCTCGAGCTCGAGGTCCAAAATGTGGCCCAGCTTGTCCATCGCGGCCATCGCATCGTACCAAGCCTCAAGCTTCTTTCCGATCTTCCCAAGCGAGGCTACCACTGACGTCATGATCAGCTCGCTTGCGACAAGCTGGCCGAGCGTGAGCTGTTGGCCAATGACCAGCCATCCGCCCAATCCCAACAGGATTGCGCTGGCCACGACCTCGATGAGAAGAAGCCCTGAAATCTGACGCATCAGAATCGCAAAATGTCTTGCGCGCGCGTCCAGGTACCGACTGGCGATCTCGTTTGTCTTGTCGTACGCAAGATCGGTGCCCGCCTTGCTTTTGAAAAGAAACGGGAACGCTGCGACCTGCTCAAACCAGTGAACCAAGTCATACTTTAGTACCGACTCTTCAATACTCGTTTTTACCGCTCCCGAGCCGAACATCCAAAGCACAATAGCGATGGCCACAACCAGAATGGCGACGAAAGCAAGGAGCAGCGGATGGTACAGAGCAAGGAGCAGCATTCCAATGAAGCCCCCGAAAACAAGATTTACGCCATCCAGCAGCAGCAGCGCGGAGTTCTTTTGCGCAGTGGTAACTTCCAGAAAACGGTTCACCAGTTCCGGCGC
>CAMDSZ010000123.1 GCA_945906945.1 Akkermansia muciniphila | reverse complement strand
TTTCAGCCAGTCTCCAAACCGAAGTTACCCGAGGTGAAAAAGAGCTCCTGGCCGCGGAACTCGGTGGATCATTTTGTGCTCGCGGCGCTGGAATCAAAGGAACTAACGCCCTCGCCCGAAGCGTCCAAACAAACCCTGCTCAGGCGTCTGTCGATCGACCTAACGGGGCTGCCGCCGTCCGCTCAAGAGATGGAGGCTTTTCTCAACGACCCGGCGCCGGACGCCTACGAAAAAACAGTCGAGCGGCTGCTTTCCTCGCCACGTTTCGGAGAGCGCTGGGCGCGCCACTGGATGGACGTTGCACGGTACTCGGACACCAAGGGACTGCCGGCCCCCATCAATTCGGACCGCCGCTTCCATTTTGCTTACAGCTACAGGGACTACCTGATCGACGCTTACAACGCCGACAAACCCTTCGACCAACTCATCCGCGAACAACTCGCGGCCGATATGCTTCCACAAGATCCGGAGAAAAAGGAGCTCGCCGCTCTCGGGTTCATCACGGTAGGACGCTGCTTTCAAAACCAGATCAACGACATCGTCGACGACCGTATCGATGTCGTCACCAAGGGACTACTCGGCCTAACAGTAACCTGTGCCCGCTGTCACGACCACAAATTCGACCCGATCCCGACGGCAGACTACTATTCCATGCACGGAATTTTCATGAGCTGCGAGGAGCCCAAGGAACGGCCAATCATCGGCAATCCGGAGGCGGCGCCAGGCTACCAGGATTATCTCACCAAACGGTCCGAGAAACTCGCAAAAATCGAGGAGGGCGTTTTGGAGGAAGTGAAAAAGGCGAACGGTGAGTTGCTCGCGAAGATCCCCGATTACTTGATCGCCGCAAAGGAGGCCCCCGCGAACGCCGATAGCAAGGCACTGGACACCTTTGCTGGACAGCGCAAGATCGTCCCCATCTCGCTGCAACGCTGGATCGCGCTGCTCAAGAAGTCGGCTGACTCGCCCGTGCTTGGTGCCTGGGTCAAATTCTCGAGCCTGCCGGCAGATGGCGGGGATTTTCAGAGCCAGGCGGCACAGCTTGTGAGCCAGTGGAGATCCAATGCGCCGCAGGGGTGGAACCCGAAGGTGCTGGCAGCGTTCATTGAGAAAACACCGACTTCACTTTTGGAGGCGGCGCAGACGTACGGCCGGCTATTCGCGCAGGCGGCGAAAGCACACGAGGAGGCGACAACACCCCAAAAAGGCGCATCAACGGACGCGCCAAAAGACACGGCGAGTAGCGCAGCTAAAAAGAACGAGACCGCGGCTGTGATCACTCCGCAGAAACCCATGCCTCTGGATCCGGACATGGAATCACTTCGGCTGTGCGTCATGGCGGAGGGGGCGCCCTCCTGCCTTACTCCAAAAGAAGCCGAGGGCCCGTTCGGGCGCAAAATTTTCGAGACCCGCACCAAACTTAAGGACCAGCTGGATGTCCTCGACGCCACGCATGAAAGCGCCCCGGCGCGCGCGATGGCGATTTTTGACAAACCGCAGCCAGTGCAACCAGTGATTTTCTTGCGAGGCAATCCGGGCAGCCGTGGCCCCGCCGTGACCCGTCATTTCCTATCGATTCTCGAAGGCCCGACTCCGAAACCCTTCACCAACGGCAGCGGCCGGCTTGAGTTGGCCGAGGCGATTGCAAGTCCTTCAAACCCCCTCACCCCCCGCGTCGCGGTAAACCGGATCTGGCTTCACCTTTTCGGCCGGGGCCTGGTCGAGACTCCGAATGACTTTGGTGTGCGCACGCCAGCGCCGGCGATCCCTGGGGCGCTGGACTACTTGTCCGCACGCTTCATTGAAAACAAGTGGTCCACAAAATCGATCGTTCGCGAACTGGTGCTCTCGAGCACCTACAGACAGGCCAGCTTTGCGCGTCCAGAGGCGCTGCAGAAGGATCCCGGCAACGATCTTCTTCACGCAATGCGCAGGCGCCGCTTGGACTTCGAATCGCTTCGCGATGCGCTTTTAGACATTAGCGGCAAACTCGATGAGACGCGCGGGGGCAGGCCGGTCGAATTGACCAAAGCGCCCTTTTCTAGCAGACGCAGCGTGTACGGTTACATCGACAGGCAGGATCTTCCTTCGGCCTTCAGAATTTTCGACTTCGCGAATCCCGACATCAGCGTTGGACAGCGATTCGAAACGACGGTGCCACAACAGGCGTTGTTCCTGATGAACAATGATTTTCTAGCGGAACTGAGTGCATCACTCTTGAAACAACCCGAGGTTTCCAACGCCCCGGAGGGCGCGCCGAGGGTTCAAGCGCTGTTTCGCAGGGTGTACCAGCGCCCCGCCTCGGATCAGGAATTGGCAGCCTCTCTCTCGATGCTCACCGCCATGGGCGGGGACACCTCCAAATCATGGCCTGCGCTCGCGCAGACCCTTCTGCTGTCCAACGAAACCGCCTTCGCCGACTAGGCGTTTCGCTGACTCAGCTTGATTCTTTCGGATTAAGAGACGATGCTTCGCGGCCCTAGCTATGTCCACCGCGGTTGCCTCCTCAAACTCTCCGTCCAAAACTTCCACCCCAACACAAGTGGAAGACTTGCGCGTCACGGGTGTAAAACGCCTCATAACACCGGTGGAGGTGAAAGAACTGCACAAGGCATCCCCCGAAACGCTGACTGCGATTCTGGAAGCCAGAAACACCGCACGCCGCATTCTGCGCGGCGAAGACCCCCGCCTGATGGTGGTAGTTGGCCCCTGCTCCATACACGACACGGAATCCGCGATGGATTACGCACGCCGCCTGAAGGCTCTCGCCGACGAACTGCAAGACCGCCTCTTCATCGTGATGCGCGTGTATTTTGAAAAACCCCGCACCACCGTCGGCTGGAAGGGATTGATCAACGATCCGCATCTAGACGATTCCGGGGACGTGGAATACGGCATCAAGCTCGGAAGAAAGCTGCTCTTGGAGATTGCAGAACTCGGACTCCCGGCAGGGACCGAGTTTTTGGATCCAATCATTCCCCAGTACATCGCGGACCTCATCAGCTGGGCGGCGATCGGGGCGAGGACAACCGAATCCCAGACCCACCGCGAGATGTCCAGCGGACTGTCCATGCCGGTAGGATTCAAGAACGGGACGGATGGGAGCATCCAAACCGCGTGCGACGCGATGCGCTCAGCGTGTTCGCCTCACAATTTTCTGGGAATTGATCAGGAAGGAATGACGAGCATCATCCGCACCTCGGGCAACCCCGACAGTCATATTGTCCTTCGTGGGGGAAGAGATGGAACCAACTATGGTCCGGAGCACACAGCGCTGGCTGCGGAGCGCCTCAAGCAGGCGGGCATGCCCTCGTCATTGATGATCGATTGTAGCCACGCCAATAGCGGGAAGGATCCCAAGCGCCAGCCGGATGTGCTCAAAAGCCTGGTCGAGCAGCGGGCAGCGGGTCGCAAGGACATCGTGGCCGCGATGATTGAAAGCCATATTCATCTGGGCAGCCAGCCTGCGGCAAAGGACGGCCTGCGTTACGGCGTGTCCATCACGGACGCGTGCCTTGACTGGGAGTCCACTGCAGCGCTTTTACGCTCGGTGTAGAGCGGCGGCGCGCCCTGAACCGACCTGCATTTTTCTTGCGGCCGGTATTTCTAAATTGAAACACCGTTTGGGTTCGAGCTCGAGCCGTCTTGCGAAGGAGCTGACAAGAAGACGTGCTGTTGCAAAGGCGTCGATCCCGCTTGGAACAGCTCACGCGCTTTCAAGCGCTTTCGGGCGGACGGTCCGCCAGCCCCAGTAAAGCGCGAATAGAGCCGCGCTCCAGGTGACTCCAAAGATTCCCCACCAGACGCCTGCCAGGCCCATCCCGCAAAGAAAAGTAAGGGTATAAAAAACGAGGATCGGTGCTGCAACCTGCCGGTAAAGCCCGATCCACAGACCGTAGGCCGGCCGTTTGATTCCCTGCATCATGAACACGGTGACGAAGAGAATAGGATAGGCGGCGAGGGTGACGGACGCAAAGCCGAGGTAATACACCCCGTGGCGGATCACCACGGGATCGTTTGTGAAAATGCGCATCGCAGGATCCCTCAAAGCCCAGACCAGGGCGCCTCCCGCAAGCATCAGAGCGGCACCGTATTTGATGTTTGTCAGCCACGCTTCCCTCACCCGGTGCGGTAGTCCTGCGCCGTGGTTTTGACCAACGATGCTCAGCACGGCCGTATTAAGGCCGATCGCAGGCATGAGTACTATCTGCTCGATGCGGGTTGCGATGCCCGATGCGGCGATCGCCTCCTTTCCAAAATGTTTCACAAACCACGAGATGACAAATATGCCGAGAGCAACCGTCATCATGTTCATTGCGGCCGGAATGGACTGTGAAAGAAGGAGTCGGATAGTCGGCAAATGGGGGCGGAACAATGTACCAGACAGACCCCGAAACAGTTCAGAGGACCACACCTTATGAGCCAGCCATACAACTCCGCAAAACTGTACGATGACTGTTGCAAGCGCAATTCCAGCGACACCCATCGCTGGGAGGCCGAGCCAACCCCACATCAGAAAAGGATTCAGCAAAAGGTTGGCAAAGCAGCCAGCAATCAGAAAGTTGCGGTAAACTCGTGTCTCACCCTGAGCATTGAGAGCTGAACTCAGAGTCATTGTGAGAAGAAAGAAAACTCCACCGCACAGAAGCGTGTCGATGTAGGCCAATGCGACATTAAGATAGTCGCCCTCGGCCCCGAGTTGTTGGAAAAGTGTGGGCGCGACCCAGCGCCCAACCGCGGACACGATAATTCCGATGCAAAACGTGGAGCCCAGAGATTGGGCGAAAATGAGGCGCGCTGATTCTGGATTCTTTGCTCCGAGCGCGTTGGCGATGAGTGCTGTGGAGCCCTGACTGAGGCCGCTCCCAACCGCGAGGAGCAGGAAGAATACGGGAAAGGAAAGCGACAGCGCGGCAAGGGCGTCCGTGCTTAAAAGGCCGGCACAATACGTGTCAGTGAAATTGAACATCGTATTGAAGAACATCCCGATACTTGCAGGCAATGCGATGCGCCAGGTGAGTTGAGGGATTGGATCGGATGTCAGGGAATTAGTTTTGCTCATGGTGAGGAGATTGCAAACCGATCCGCTTTGTTACTTTGCGGCGACCGCACTCTTGTTTCGGCCCGTGCCTTCGTAAATCTCGGCTGTGACATTGTAGGAGCAAACACTCGTTGGCACAGATCAGGGATGCGCGATTTCATGCACTGTCGCGAAGTCCAGCTTTCAACTGGAGAACTCTCACCGAGACTCGCCGCGGCGCGAGGACTAGCGCTTCTTGCGCGCCAAAATTTTATCCGCGAGAGCCCTAGCGGAGTCATCGTCGGCCGATTCAGCGATTTTTGACAAATATCCGCTTACCCGTTCAGTGCCGCTGAAGAAAGACAGTGCTACAAGCGCCTGACAGGCATCCTCCCGAGATCCATCCATCGCAATCTTAGCGAGTCCCGGAACCCAGTCCGCCTCGAAAGTCGCCACGGCCGAGGCCGACGCGGAGTTTTCAAGGAGGCATCGGGCAACCGCCCGGCCTGCGCAGGCCACCAAGCTGGGCTCTGTTTCCCTCTTCGCAATTTGACTCAGTGAATAGAAGTCTCCGGCAGTTTTGCTCGAGAGCGCCTCATAGATGTGGCCGCGGAGTGCAGGCTCATTTTCTGTCTTGAGTGCGCTCAGCAACCTTGGCCCAAGGTTGCTCTGCGACAATGAGGCAATTCCCTGATAGGCACCTTGCCTGACTCCGGGGTCGGGATTGGCAAGTAAAGGTTCAAAGAAGGCGTCGGTAACGCTATCGAACTGGCCCAGCGACTGAATCGCATCCTGTTTTTGAATAGCAGGAACTTCCGATCGCGAAAGAAGCTCCCTAAAAAACCTTTCTGTCTGCGTGAATGGGCGTTGAGCCAACCCGATTAGAACGCATTCAATCACCTCCTCGCTAGTCGCCTTATCATAAGCCCGCGTTAAAGATTGAGTAGCCAGCAAAGATTTACTCGCTCCAAGTGCCAATGCAGCCTCTGTAGTTTCTTCAACCGCGAGCTGACTGTCACCGATCAGCGATTCAAGAAAAAGGATATCGATATCTCGGTTGGTCATCGCGAGCCCGCGAATCGCTGCTCTTCTAATATCCTGATGATCACTTTTGAGAGCACTGCGCAAAAACTCCGATGCTGATCCACTGCCTGAGGCTCCAACAGCCTCAAGGAATTCGACCTGAAAGGGAATTGGTTGGCCGCGAATCGCAATTTCCCAATCAACAGTACTGCCAGAGGAAATAAGCCGTTCGATCCGCCCAGATGTCTCTGCCAGAGAGTTTGGAGAAAACCCTCTATGCTCCAACTCCTCGCGCCCTCCTCCGCTCGCCGCGCTTCCATTCTCTACCAAGGCTGAGCTGAAAACATCGGGCTCAGTTTTGGGAGTACCCGACGCATACGGAGCACTGCTGAATTCCGAGTGAATGAAATAACCCAGGAACAGCGACGCACACGCTGCTACGGGTGCACCAAACGTTAACTTCCGTGACATTTACAAACTGCTTTCAGAAAAAAACCGGAGCGTTGCTAGTAATCAACCTGAAAACCAAACAGTGTTGGGGATGTCGGGATCAAATTAAAACTGTCGTCCACAGTCATCTTGCCAGAGACTCCCGCGGAAATCCCTCTTCCTGTGAGAGTGAGATTCGATGTGCCTGTTGCTTCTGTTCTCTTTCCCTTCACGACGAAAGGCATCTCGTGCGGCATTACAAACTTGAGAGTGCCCCCGGCCGCGATGCCGCTCGCGCTCAAGGTTTCAGAGAGGGTCAGAACCGTGATCTTCCCATCTGCACCATCAGGGTGATCTCTTTCTTCAACTACTGACACCGTCGTTCCCCTCGGAATACCTGGGCCGGTGGACGAAAACGGTTTTCCGGGCTCCTCTCTCAAAACCAGCATTCCTGGCACAACAAGGCCTTTCAGCGAACCGGTCAACACAAGTGATCCAGCATTCGCCACCGCAGGCTCGAAAGTGGCTCCGTAAATCGAACATCTGTCGTTGAAGGTAAAATCAACAACGGAACCCTCCGGGACCGTTGCTGGCCTTGAAAGCGTCACGCTTCGGCCCGCAACCGACACCACTGTTGTGCCTCGCGGTATGCCCAGTCCACTCACATTCATCCCTGGAAAAACATGACTCGTCATCGTCTTTCGCATCGGGAGAAAAGTTGGCGTGTTTGGATCGCTTGCGCCCGCAGCAACTGACAACGGACGCTTTATCCAAATTGAACAGTTTCCACTCACTGAGCCATTCGGGAAGTAGTCAAAATTATAAAAATCAAAGAACAAGCCTAGAGGCTGTTCCGAACGGAAACCGGGAAGCAATCCAGATGGGCGCTCCGAAATTAGAGCAGGCACCTCCCTTGCCTGCTTTTCCGATGGGTACCGGTATTCTGTTCGGAAAATGTTTCCTCCGTTAACGAGGTTCTGTCCATTCAACACAATCTTCCCCGCTGGGAGGCTCGTGTAAATGCGCCTATCCCCGGAGTTGAATTCCATTTTTGAGTAAACAAAGGACCCGTTTGTCTGCACTGTCATCGGGTAAGTCCTCACCTTCCGAGGGTCAGAGCTGATCGGGTAAACGCCATACTCCCACTGCTGCACTATCCCACTCACATACATATTGTAGTTCAACTTTGCGCCGACAAACGAAACAATCGCCCCACGCCTGACAGGCTTTGCAGAAAATTCCACCACCGACCGCTGGCGCGAATATCCTGCAAGTCTGGGATCACCAAGCCAAGGCTCCACAGGATTCTCCACTTTGAAATAAAAGTCGCCGTAATCGAAGGACGGAGAATATTTGAATCTCGAAGCGTAGGATCTGTCTTTGTACGGATCGTACGACAGGTAGCCAACAAAATCACCGGACCCGCTGATCTTGCGAGTGAGGGTGTTGTGGAGCATATCGTAGTCAAAATACGCCATCCTGTTGTAATAAAGATCCGTGGCCCAATAGGGCAGATTTCCGGTCGAGGGCACGGGCAACGGCGCCCGAGGAGACTTCATATCTCTATACCTTTCAAAATCAACTTCTTGATACACATTGACTCCGTTAAAGTCGAATGTCCTATCTCGAAAGTCGTAGGTCTTATCGCCGAAGGTTTCCCCCATCCGCACCTTCACCCAAGTTTCACCACTCGCGAGCTGAGAATGTCCAGTCGTCGTACAGAGGACACTGAGGAGCAGACAGAAAACGAGGGGAGCGTTCTTCATACGGACGGCGATAGAACCAAATTGCAGTATCAACATACAAGGAAAAAAGCATTAGAGCTAAACCTGTCGCCTCAAAAGTTTTGACGCAGGGGAGGGTTGGCTCCAAGCGAGCGGAGGGGGGTTCAATATTCGTCTGTAAAAGCCTGCAAAAAACAGGGGCCCGCCGCACTGGCAGCCGATTAACGGAGCGGAATCGGCCGCCAGCATGCGGCGATGCGCTTGCCTTAGAATACGCGGAGCTGCGTACCGTCTCTCTGCCAGCCTGTCAATCGGCTGCCTCCGCCCCGCTGCGCTCAAGCTTTTGAACGCGCTCCGATAGCCTGCCAAGTCGGTGGATGTAAGCAACCTGTTCGCGGTATTCCGCCGCAGGAATCGCAGGAGTACCCATGTACAGCCCTGGCTTTGAAATCGACTTATTCACCCCGGACTGCGCGCCGATCACCACGCCATCGCCAATCTGGATATGCCCCACCACGCCAACCTGTCCCGCCAGGGTCACGCCGTCTCCGATCCGCGTGCTACCGGAAATGCCAACATGCGACACAATCAGGCAGTTTTTTCCAATCACCACATTATGCGCGATCTGGACCAGATTATCGATTTTCGTTCCGGCTCCGATCCAAGTGCGCCCAAAGCGGGCGCGGTCGATCGTGGTATTGGCTCCGATTTCAACGTCCTCATCAATCTGAACGATTCCGACTTGCGGGATCTTCAGGTGTTTGCCTGAAACCGTCTCAAACCCAAACCCATCGCTGCCCACAACGCATCCCGAGTGCAGAATGACTCTGTCACCGATAATGCACCGCTCCGCAATGGTGACCCCGGAGCGAATCAAACATTCGGCCCCCACAATCGCACCATGACCGAGGTAGACATGCGCCCCGATCACGGAGTGCGCCCCGACTTTCGCTCCCGGCTCCAGCACCGCATGAGGCTGGATTGACACGCCCTCGCCCAGTTCAACCCCCTCGGCGATGACTGCCGTAGGATGAATTCCTGGGGCAAAACTGGCAGGTTTTGGGGCGAACCGCTCGACCGCTTTTGCAAAAGCCACGGAGGGGTTTTCGACCCGAATCAAAACAGGCGGCACCTGTTGGTTGAAGTCCAGCGGAACAAATACGGCCCCCGCTTTTGAAACCTGAAGCGAGGAGACGTACTTGGGGTTGCCTAGAAAGGTCACTTCATCGGGACCCGCATCCTCAACGGAGGCGACACCGCTGATTCGGATTTGCTCAGGGCAAAAAGACAACTGGCCGCCCACAAGGGCGGCCAGTTCACGCAAATCTATTGAAGAATCACCTGCCATTCGGAAGGATTACTTCTTTTCCTTGTCTTTGTCCTTATCCTTCTTTGCAGCTTTGTTGAGTTCAGTGACCACATCATTGGTGAGGTCGAATGAATCCCTGGAGAAGATCAAAACGTTTACCGCGTTGAGGCTCTGGCCGGATTTATCGAGCACCAAGTCGTAGTTTCCTGCTTTAACCTTGTCGGAGATGACCTTGTTGATTTCTTCCACCAACCCGTTGCGGGAGCGAACCGACTGCTCGGAAAGCTGACGCTCACGGGTCTGCTGGAACTCCTGAATCTCGCGCTGCATTGCGCCCAATTCCTGAAGCTTTTCATTCAATGCTTTGGACTTTTCAGCCTTGGCCTTCTCGGCCAGCTCTGGCTTGTTGGCTTCGTCGTTGAGCTTGCGGGCTTCTTCCTGAGCCTTGTTGAAGGTGTCGAGGCGGTCATCCAGCTCTTTCTTAGCTTGGGTGCGAGCTTCGTTGATTTTACCTTCAGCTTCCTTCGTCTTGAAGTACTGGTCGAACACCATCTTCATGTCAATTGTGCCGACTTTCATTTCTGCCTGCGCCGATACAGGGCTGAAATAGCCGCCGAGGCCGATCACGAGGGCTAAAGCGAATTTATTGATTTTCATCTGATAAGAATACTTTGGTCTGAGGGTTATTTTTTAGGCTCAGGACTGGCCTGAGCCTCTACCCTGATGAAAGCAAAGCGTGAGCCAAGTGCCACTAAAATTGATAGCCCATGTTGAAATTAAACCGACCACTCTTGGAGCCTCCGATCTCAGTCTTCGTTGGAATCGCGTAATCCACCCGCACAGGGCCGATTGGCAACTCCAAGCGGAGCCCCAGGCCCACATCGGAATTGTAGCCTGAGGTCCCGAAATCGAAAGCCTCCTCGTTCACAAAACCCGCGTCGTAAAACATCGCGGCCCTCACCTTATCGATCACCGGCGCAGTGTATTCGATTGTAAACCGCCCCAAGGACCGCCCGCCGATTGGTTCTCCTAGAGATTCCTTCGTCTGATTCCCGTTTTTATCCTTTCCTGTCGTCTTTACTTTCCCAGCGCCTCCCACAAACCGGTATTTAAATCCCCTGAGATTATTCACCCCACCCAGAAACAACCGGTCATAGAGTGGCACCCCAAGATCACCCTTCGTTCCCGAGCCCCAGGTATCCACGACCCCTGCCTCCGCGTTCAGGGTCAAAATGGTATCCCACGCCAGGTGGAAATACTTGGAAGCCTCGAGCGACGCACCGCCAATCTGCATATCGCCGCCTAGGGGACCGCCCGCCAAGAAGGAGGAAAATTCCACCCTCTGCCCCTTGCGGGAAAGGAAAAGCGAGTCGCGGGAATCATAGGTCAAGCCCGCAGTGAGCTGGCTTTTCATCAGTGCACCAGCATTAACGAGGTCGATGGCATCCTGAGGAGCAGTCGCATCCACATTACCAAGGCTAAC
>CAMDSZ010000122.1 GCA_945906945.1 Akkermansia muciniphila | reverse complement strand
CAATAAACGAGGAACAACGCTTTGCATTCATTTCCAAAAAAACTCGAGTTAAGCGAGGATTTCCTTCACCACCTCGCCGTAGACATCGGTGAGCCGGAAATCTCGACCGAGATGGCGCGAGGTGAGCTTGAGGTGGTCGATGCCGAGCTGGTGCAGGATTGTCGCATGGAGGTCGTGAATATGGACTTTTCCAGAGAGCACCCGGTAACCCATGTCATCGGTGCTGCCGAAGGTCAGTCCGCCCTTGATTCCCCCACCAGCCATCCAAGCGCAAAAGCTTTCAGGCTGGTGTTCGCGTCCGTGCTTTTCAATCGGTGAGGTGCCGCTCAGATCTTGACTCCATGGGGTGCGCCCGAATTCGCCGCTCCACAAAACAAGCGTGTCCTCAAGCAGTCCGCGTGATTTAAGATCCTTCAACAATCCGGCCACAGGCTGGTCGGTCTGCGCGCATAGTTTGGGAAGATTGCCGCGAATGTCGCCGTGATGATCCCAGCCGCCCATGGTTACCTGCACAAAGCGGACGCCGGCCTCGCTCAGCTTCCGAGCGAGCAGACAGGCGCGCGCGTTTTTATCCGTATCCTTGCCGTCCACGCCATAGAGTTGGCGTGTGGATTCGCTTTCGCTCGAGATGTCGACGATCTGCGGCGTGGTGGTCTGCATGCGGAAGGCGAGTTCAAGATTCTGAATCATGCCCTCCATGTTCGCGTCGCCGTTGATTTCGCCCAGCAGCCGCTTGTTCATGCGCTGCATGAAATTGATCCGCTCTCTCTGCGCATCCTCTACTGATGACGCGTTGCGCAGGTTTTCGATCGGCGACGCCTTGTCATTAAGCGGAACATTCAGGGCCGTCCCCTGATGGATTGCAGGCAGAAATGCGGAGCCATATTCCCGGACTCCTCCAGGCTGGATACTGACAAAGCTCGGAAGGTCGCGGTTCTCGGTGCCCAGACCGTAGCTGATCCACGCGCCCATGGAGGGGCGCACCTCAGCGAAGGTACCGGTATGAAACTGCAGAGTCGCGCCAGCGTGCTGCGGATTGTCAGCATTCATGCCGCGCAGCAGGCAGATGTCATCTGCCACGCTGGAAAGATGCGGCATCAGGTCCGAGATGACCATCCCCGACTGACCGCGCGGTTGCACTGGCGCGACCGGTCCGAGCGCCAGGTATTTATCGGTTCCAACCTGCGTGACTTCTTTGCGCAGCGGCGAGTCGATGGTCTGTCCGTGCTTACCGGTGATGAATGGTTTTGGGTCGAACAAGTCCTGCTGCGACGGGCCGCCACCCATGAAAAGAAAGATGACCCGTTTCGCCTTTGGCGTCATTCCTGGAATCTGCGCCGCAAGGGGATTTGCTGCAGCGCGGAGGACATCCTGCAGCGCGAGGGCACCGAAACCGCACGCTGAGCGGCGGAGCCATTCGCGGCGGGTGAGCTGATTCAGTGTTTTCATGTTGTGGATACGCGTTGGGTTAGAGTCGGAATATAAATTGATTTGAAGCGAGAAGGCCGTGGCAGAGCTCTGTGAAAGCGGGATAGTCGTTGGCAGGGGGAGCATTCAGAGCAGCGCCGACCTTGTCTAAAAACGCTGCGGCTTCGGCCCGCTCTTCCCGTGTGACGGGGCGGCCTAAAGTGCGGAGCCAGATTTCGTCTATGCGTGCGTCTCGGTCGTGGATGACTTGGGTCACGTTTTTTGCAAGCGTCGCTGAACGTTTGCGAAGGAGATCGTTGTTGAGCAGGAACAGAGCCTGGGTCGGCACGACTGTCTGTGGGCGTTGTCCTGAAATTTGTGCGGGGTTAACGAAGTCAAAGAAGTTTCGGACCCGGTCCGGCCCCGCAAAATTGTTACGAAAGACCGGAAGATAAATGGTTCGTTCAAACTCCTGTGCCGGGCGCGGCAGCTTGTGGGCGTAGGTTGGAGGATTAACGCCTTTTAGCGCAAGAGCGCCGCAGTTTTCTGGGTTTTCCAGCACGAGTGCGGGACCGCCGCTTTCGCGTGTCAATTCGCCGCTGATCGCAAGCATTGAGTCGCGCATTGCCTCCGCATCAAGTCGTTGGCGATTCATGCGCCACAAGAGCTTGTTCTCAGGATCAATCTTTGCGGCAGCCGATTCGTTGGCACTGCTCAGCCTGTAAGTGCGGCTTAAGACGAGAGACCGAAGAAGCGACTTCTGCGACCATCCCGCTTTCATGAACCGCGTGGCCAGGTGGTCGAGCAGTTCGGGATGCGTTGGGGCTTCACCGCGAACACCGAAGTAATCGACGCTGCGAACAAGGCCTTCGCCGAAAAGCTTCTGCCAGATTCGATTGACCGTAACGCGCGCTGTGAGTGGGTTGCGCTTGTCCGCGAGCCAGTTTGCGAGCTGGGCGCGCCCACTCTGACCGTTAGGAATGGACGGAAACGGCTCCCACGACGCCACCCGCACGGCTCCGCGCGGCATCAATCCGTCTGCTGGAGCATACGGGTTGCCACGCACATAAACTGGCATGTCGGTAGGGTTGGGCCCATCGCTCATGGCGAATGCCTTTGGCCTTTTGTCTCCGAAGAACTCGGCATGCTTGATGTCGGCAGCGATCTTTTTGAGCTGCGCGTCGATTTCATCCCGGCGCTTTGTCAGAGCATCCTTGTCCGTCGAAGTCTGGACTGGCGGAGCGGTGGCAATTTCTTTCTGTGCATTGTCCGTTGAGGCTGCCACGAGATCGGCCTGGCCGGCTTGCGCTGTCCGCGGCGCGGTGGTCGCTGAGCCGCTGATTGCAGCGAGTTGTTTGGAGAGATCAGCTTTCTCGGCAGTCAGCGTCTTTTGTTCGGCGGTTAGCTTCTCGATTCGCTGAGTGGTTTCCTCCTCGATTTTTTTGCGCGAGGCGAGCTGCTCGGGAGTTTCGGGAAGCACCGTCGCATTGAGGGTGCTCCACACGCCCATATCCGGCATCTTGTGGGTCGAAGGCGAACTGCGGAGCATCCCTGCGATGCCGTAATAATCCTCCAGACCGACTGGATCAAATTTGTGATCATGGCAGCGAACGCAGCCGAGAGTCATCCCGAGGAAAGTCTGCCCGATTTTGATGATTTGTGAATCGATGTGGTCCGCCTCCATTTTCGCCTTGTCTGGATTGACGATCTCGACGTCGCCGAGCATCAGGAAGCCGGTGGCGATGATGTTCTCCGCATGATCTTCAGTTGATTTCGCAGGCATCAGATCCCCGGCGATTTGTTCGCGCACGAATTCGTCAAACGGCTTGTCGGAATTGAACGCAGCAATCACGTAATTGCGGTAGCGCCAAGCGTACTCTGCAAAGACATTGTTGGACGTGCCCATCATGTCGGCGTATCCCGTCAGGTCGAGCCAGTGGCGTGCCCAGCGTTCGCCGTAAGCGCGCGAACCGAGGAGACGGTCCACGACTTTCTCGCAAGCATTTGGAGCGTTATCCTTCACAAAGTCCGATATCTCACCCGGGGTCGGAGGGAGCCCCGTCAAATCAAGCGATGCACGGCGAAGCCATGTGTAGCGGTCGGCATCGTGCGTCGGGCGGACAGACGCCTGATCCTGCTTTGCGAGAATAAAGCGGTCCACCGGATCCAGCGGCCATGATGAATCCGTCACCGTCGGAGGCGCCGGATCGGACACCGGCTGAAATGCCCAGAATTTCCGGCCTTCATCCAGATCGATGCCTTTGCGGTTCTTTGAAGCCTGCGTCACACGCGGGTCTGCCGCGCCCTGTTTCACCCACGCCTCAAGTAGGGCGATCTCCTCTGCGGGCAACTTTCCCTTGGGGGGCATTTCATAGTCGGCGTCGCCGTAACGGACCGCCCTGATGAGCAGACTTTTTTCCACGTTCCCTGGGATGATGGCGGGCCCGCTGTCGCCGCCCTGCTCCCACCCGCTACGAGCGTCAAGGGCCAGACCGCCCTTGATCTTGTTCTCATGCGAGTGGCATTCGAAACAGCGTTTTTGGAGCACGGGGAGGACCTTTGCTTCAAAAAATGCGGTGTCGTCGTCAGCGCCATGCAGCGTGGCAACGAACCCGAATGCAGCTAGGATGAAATGGCGTTTCATGGAGCGCGGAAATCAAGGGCGACGGCAAGGCAGCACAATTCGTGATAGTGCGCCTGGTTTGTGATGCACCTTTTCGGTCGAGATGGCGGTGCCGCTTCTAAAAGGCCCTTCACCAGTGTTTGGATTGCGATCGTATAGAGGGAAGAGCGAGCCGCAGATGTCCACACGCAATCTGTGCCCCTTTGCAAGTGTCGCAGCGCATGGGCCAAGATCCACCGTGATCTCGACCACCTCGCCGGACTTGAGCGGCTTGGGCTGGAGGAGTGATTCGCGGTAGCGTCCGCGCAGGATGCCGGTCGCAAGATTTTGAGCGAAGCCATCCGGGCGCACGTCGACGAGCTTCACAGCCCAATCTGCGTCGGGAGTGTCCGCCGACACGTACAGCTTTGCCTCGATGTTACCGGCAAACGAAATGGGTTCCTTTAACTCGTCTCCGGTGTACACGAGCACATCGTCCCGGTCCTCATTCGCGCCCTGGTCAACCGGTCCCCAGACCGCGGCCTTCACAGGGCGCGCTTCGGTCACCGGACACGCTGGCACCGGGTTCGCAGGGTCAGCGCGGAACGAGTCCGCCGGCTCCTCCTTGATGGGGGCCTCGCGGCTGAGCCGGCCACCGCCCTTTCGCGTATTTGCTTTCCCGTCTGAGCGGAGATGGAACGCTGTAGCAGTGAAACCCTCGGGCGGCCAAGATTGCGCGTCGTGCCACAAGTTGTCGCCCATCGAAAAAAAGCGCACCGGCGGGAAAGCCTTCGCACGCGCGGCACCGTCCTGCTTCAGGTGGCGCTCAAACCAATCCATCTGCAGAGCCGCCGTATCAACGGCCGCATCCGGACCGAAGTCGACTTCGGCGACCTTTGTTTTTCCAACGCTTCCGTGGTCCCACGGGCCCAGAATAAGCCGCTGCTGCTGGCGGGTCGCCGCATCACGAGCTTGCTTCTGCATGATCATGAAGTTGCCTACCGATTCGCGCGAAAAGAAATCGTAGTATCCGACCACATGCAAAGCGGGAAGCGTGAGATCCGGCAGACGAGACGTGAGGTCGAGCCGGGTCCAGAAGCCGTTCGGTTCCGGGTGCGTGAGAAACGCCTCGAGCCAGGGCATTGGCCAGCCGATCGCGTCGTCCACCTCGCTCAGGGGAAGCCGCATGAGAGCGACATTCATGTCCACGGGCTTCGCGCCTTCCGGTTTGGCGGTGTTACCTGCAATCCAGCCTGCAATGAGAGAGAGCCGCACGGCGCCGCCAAGGTAGATGTTCCTGTAAAAGCTGCTCCACGTCGCCTGCGGAACGATCGCTGCAAGCCCGGGCGGATTCTCCGCAGCGGCCTGCCACTGGACCGCCCCGACGTACGAACCGCCCATCATCCCGACGCGCCCGCTGCACCAAGGCTGCCTCGTGATCCACTCAATCGTATCGTACCCATCCTGTCCTTCGTTGTTGTACGGGGCCATCACGCCCTCCGAAGCGCGGGTTCCACGGCAATCTTGGATGATTGTCACGTAACCCGCCTTTGCAAATTTTTCGGCGGTACCCTTCGCCTTTGTGCGGTCGTAAGGCGTGCGCATCAGCACCACCGGAGCTTTGCCGACGGATTCATCGCGGTAGATGTCGGTGGCAAGCTTGATGCCGTCACGCATCGCGACGGCGGTTGTTTCCAGATGAACGTCCGCTGCCGCAGTAACGGTGTAGGCGATTAGGGAAAGCAGGAGGGGGAACGATTTCATATGTCACTTGGATTTGCGCGATTTCAGTGAGGCGAGATCCATGTCTTCGCCCGCGGCTTGAATGTGTTCGCGCATCGCTTCCCGCGCCGCGTCAGAATCGTGCCGTTCGATCGCATCAAGAATACGCGCATGGTGCTCGATGGCGGTTTTCTTGCCGATGCGTCCGATGGTGCGCAGGCGGCTGGCCACGCTGATTTCCGCGAGCGAATCCAGGATGAGTCTGTAAATTAGATTGCCGCTGGCATCCGCGATCGCGTGGTGCGCCGCGATATCAGCCTCGATGGCTGCGGTATTGTCCGGTGCGTTTTCCAACTGTCCCTGAATACGGCGCAGGGTCAGAATCTGCTTTTTCGTGGCCCGCTGCGCCGCGAAGGCAGCGGCGTCCGGCTCGATGGAAAGTCGCGTTTCATTGAGCTGCTGGAGGCGCTCGGCGACATCGGGAATGAGCAGTGAGAGCGACTCATTGAGCGGACGATGCAGTTTGTCCACCACCTTGATGCCTGTGCCGTGCTGGATTTCGAGCAATCCCTGTTGCTCGAGGCGTTTGGTGGCCTCGCGCACAACAGTACGGCTCACGCCTAGCTTCTCAGCGAGGGACCGCTCCGCAGGCAGCCAGCGCTCATCTTCTGCAGCACCTCCGCGAATAAGCTCTGCGAGTTGCTGACAAACGCCTGCAACAAGTGAAGCAGGCCTCTGGATTGTGGTGATATTCATAAAATTTTCTAAATCAATTTTCTAGAATCAATAGGTCGCGCGGCCGCCCGAAAGATCAAAGACCGCGCCGGTGGAAAACGCGCACTCTTCGGAGCAGAGCCATGCGACCAGAAAGGCCGCCTCCTCTTTTTTGCCAAACCTGCCCATCGGGATTTTGGAAAGCATGTAGTCGATGTGTGCCTGCGTCATTTGCCCGAGCATTTCCGTTGCGATGACCGCAGGCGCAACGGCATTCACCGTGATGTTCGAAGTGGCGAGCTCTTTCCCCAGCGATTTTGTGAGCGCAATGACACCCGCCTTTGAAACGCTATAATGAGCCGCATTGGGATTGCCCTCCTTGCCGGCAATAGAGGCGATGTTAACGATGCGGCCGTAACCGTTCTGCAACAGGTGTGGCACGACGGCGTGGCAGCAGTAGAAGGGACCGTTAAGATTCACCTCCATCACTCGCCGCCAGTCTTCAGGATTAAGCTCCCACGTTTTCGCATTGCCACCGGTGATGCCTGCGTTGTTGACGAGAATGTCCAGTTTACCGAGCGCGGCAGCCGTCACCGCGGCGGCGGACTGCACCGAGGCGAGGTCGGCGAGATCAACCTGGGCGGCATGCACCGTGCCTGCGTTGGCAAGATCGCGCGAGGCGTTCTCGAGTGCCTCGGCATTCACATCCCAAAGCGAGACCTTGGCTCCGGAAGCAAGGAGGCGTTCTGCAATGGCGCGGCCGATTCCGCGTGCGCCGCCGGTAACGATTGCGACGCGGCCGTTGAGGTCGATTTGATTCATAAAGTGGCTGGGACGCTGGAGGTCATACCAGTAGACCCCTTTGGGTCGGATTTCTTAGTTCCTATCTGAAATTCATGCTTTATTCCGGACCGCGAAGCCTTCACCCGGATCCAAAAGCTGAATTATATGCTTTGTCTCGAAGGCTTTACGAACAAGTCCGGCAGCGCCCGCGGAATGCCACTGCATCATGCACACGTGGTTGGAGGTGCCCAAGATGACCGGTTCGCCCTCGGCCTCGTTTAGAAAGGCGGACTTCCCGGCGAGGATCGCTCGGGCGTTTTCGGGTTTTTGGATGTTGTACACGCCGCCTGATCCGCAGCAGTCACGGGCGTTTGGCGCCAGTTCCCACTGGTAACCCGTGGCGTCGAGTACGTTTTCAGGGATGCCCGGTGCCTTTTGCCCGTGCACGAGATGGCAGGGCAGGTCGACATACAGGCGCGCACCGCTTTCGGGGCGTTCACGCCGCACAGGACCGAGCGCACCGAGAAAGGAGAGCACGTCGCGCACGGGCACCACTGGGCGTCCGGGGCTCGCATGCGCCAGAGACCTGCCAAGCGCGTAGCCGCAGCCGGACGAGTTGCTGAGGACCGCGTCGACATCGAGCGAAAGAAAGGCGCTGCGGTTCTGCTGTTGCAATGCAGCCGCGCCATCGATGCCGGTATGCTCCTGAAACGCGCCGCAGCAAGTCTGCTCCGCGGGGATCACGACCCGCACGTTGTTTTCGATGAGCACGCGCACGGTGGCGAAATTGATTTCGCGGAACGCGGCCTCCATCAGGCAACCGGTGAGAAACGCCACACGCGGGCCTGTTGGGCGGTGCCGCAGCATGAGTTTTTGCGCGTAGGATGCGGTGGTTTGGAGAAGTGCGGGCCGGCCTTGAAAAAGAAAGCGGTGCAGCGGCAACCCTAGTTTTCGCAGAAAACGCGCGGGCAGCATCGCAAGATTGAACCAAGCGGGCCGAGCCACAGCTGCTGCTGCGAGGCGCAGTGCCAGCGGAGGATGGGAACGCCCCGAAGCAACGTGTTCATGCCGGGTGCGCTCGAACAGCTCGCCGTACGGCACTTGCGCGGGGCAAGCCGTCTCACATGCCAGACACCCGACGCATTCGTCAGTGTAGAAATCTGTCCACTCGTCGCGGGCGAGCCGGCCGGCCGTTTCCTCGCTCCAGATACGCAGGCGCCCGCGCGGTGAGTTGTTCTCGTCTCCGGAAAGCTTGTAAGTCGGGCACACGGCGAGGCAGAAGCCGCAGTGTGTGCAGTTTGAAAAATAGTCGGGCGAAGGCGCTTTAGCTTGCATGGATGGTTTGTTCCAAGGCTTCAATCCACTGCGACTCGATGATGTTCGGAGGCATCGCGGGCAGCCAGCGCGAGTGCCAATCGCCGCCGAGCGCGTGAAGTTCAGCAAGGTGCGGTTGCATCAGTGAGTGGGCGCGCTCGGCGATATCCCCGCCCTTGCACAATCGAACATGAACGACGCCATTATAACAAAGTGCGACGCAACACTCGGCCTCAGCACTAAGCGTATTTGCGAGACCGATGGCGCGTTCGGGTGTGGTTTTGATAACCACGTCTGGAAGGCCGTCGAATGGATGCTTTGTCACCTCTTCAAGACGCAGCCGCGCTGCTGCATTGGCTGCAACGCGGGAAAGTTCCTCTTCGAAAATTTGAGCTTCAGTTGGCGGGCAATGAACCGCCACGCGTACGACTTGAGTTGCGCCTTCGGCGATAAAATCCACGGCGTCCCACCAATGCATCCAGCCGCTGTGTAGCAAACGGCTCACGCAGTGCTGTAGTGCAGTAACGTTCCCGTCAAAATACGCCACAAGGTTGAAGCCGCAGTCCGGGCGCAGCCGAATGACGTAGTCCACGGCCTCGCCATAGCGCCTACCGCTGTGCAGTAGAAAGCGAAGCCAATCGTAGCCGGTGGTTGTCTTCACGACGCGTTCCCCGATGCGCGCCACCTGACCTCCTGGAAGTCGCCAGTTCATCCCGAGAATGTTGTCGCAATAAGGCCCGAAACGGCAGGACGCGGGTGCATGCGTAGCGGCGGCGATTTGCTCCTGAAGCGTGGCCGCCGTATCGAGCAAAAGCGGGAACCGCAGACTTCGTCCCGCCGCCGTCGCGTGAATCTCTGCAGCAGTAGCACTCGATGGAATACACAGCGTGCCATCCACCGTATCGATAAAGGGAGTAAAAAGGCGCTCAGCCCGCATCGGCTCGATGGTTTTCATGCGATAAAGCGCCGGTTTTCAAAAACCTTCAGCGGATTGAGCTGGTGGGTGGGATTGAAGGCGGCTGGCACAGCCCATTGCAGACGCATTGATTCAGGCCCGAAGACGAGTGGCATATACGCGGCCTTATCGTTACCAATACCGTGTTCCCCGCTGAGAGTGCCGCCCACTTCAATCACCCGGCGCATCAAGCGGGCGCTGATGAGCTCGACCTTTTCGAGCTCGCCGGGAACCCTTGAATCGAAAAGAAAGTTTGGATGCAGGTTGCCGTCGCCCGCATGGAAGACGTTCACCGCACGGATGCCGGCAGCATCGGCTTCGTCGTAGACAAGCTGTAGTACGTCTGCGAGGGCGCTTTTGGGAATCACCGCATCCTGCACAACATAGTCCGGACTGAGTTGTCCAAGCAGGCCACCAGCTGCTTTGCGCGCCTTCCAAAGCTTCTGCCGCATCGAATGGTCGTCGCTAAAAACAACGTCGTTCGAACCCGCGCGGCGCAGTATCTCTGCGACCGGCTCGACGCGTGCATCCACGAGCGCTGCGGGGCCGTCAATCTCCATAAGCAGCATGAACGAACCCTTCGGCAAGCCGACTGCCATCTGGCTGCTCTCCACCATTCCCACCGCGCGAGGATCTAGCATTTCAATCGCGGCGGGATACGAGGCGTGCTCCACAAGTGCATGGATAGCCGACTCGATGGAACGCAGGTCGGCGTACGTCGCCCGAAGCGTCCACACTTTTTCTGGCAGCGGCAGCAGACGCAACCAGAAGCGCGTAAATGCACCAAGCGTGCCTTCGGAGCCGATCATAAAGCGTTTCCAATCCTCGCGCCACGGGCCACGGCCGCCTGCTGGTCCGCCGAATCGGTGCACGCTGCCGTCCAGCAAAACAACCTCGACGCCCAGCACGTAATTACTTGTCACCCCGTACCGGAAACAGTGCGCCCCGCCAGCGTTGGATGCGACATTCCCGCCAAGCGTGCAGACTGGACCGCTGGATGGATCCGGCGGATAAAACACGCCGTGCGGTTTGAGGGCGGCATCGAGATCGTTGAGGGCGACTCCACATTCCACTTCGCACCAAAACCCGCCCACGTTGATCTCGCGGATGCGCGTGAGAGCCGAGGTGTGGACAATCACGCCACCCTGCGCGGCCACTGGCCCGCCAGAGAGCGAAGTGCCCGCGCCTCGCAATATCACCGGCACGCCGAGCAGCCGAGCGCCTTTCATGAATCCGACCAGCTCGTCCGCATCCGAGGGAATAACGACCGCATCGGGGCGATAACTTTTGTATCCGAGAGCGTCGGCAGCGTATCCAGCGAGCTGTGCCGGCGAATCAAGCACACGCCCGCGAGGGAGTAGTTGACGCAATTTCGAGGTGAGTGCGGAGTTGCCCATGAAGACAAATGCAGGGGCCTAGCAGGCGGCTGCCGGTTGGATTGCTGAAGGCGATTCATGGAGGCGTTCGTCCGTGTTGATAAACGCCCAGCAGACTGCTCCGAG
>CAMDSZ010000121.1 GCA_945906945.1 Akkermansia muciniphila | reverse complement strand
TGCTCATCCAGGATGCGGCCTTCATGGTCACCGTGCCCTTCGTGTGCAGCGATGTGCCACCCTTGAAGAAGAACCCGCTCTTTCTTTATTCGAGCGATGGCTTCCAGAAGCCCTACCCCTTCAAGGCAGATATCATCGTCTCGGTGGATGATGTCTTTGAGCAAAAGCTCACCGCCATTCACGAAATGCCTTCGCAGCATTACGAAGGTGGAGCCAGCGGCAGCGAAGCTCATGTAGCCAAAGTCCCGCCGGCCACCGATGAACCAGCCCGCAAGGCATGGCTTCGCGAGCGCTGGGTTAGGCGTCAGGGCGGCGAGGCGAACCGGTTCCGCGATAGCCTCATCAAATGGTATGGCCCCGAGAAAGGCGCAGCCGTGAAGTTCGCCGAGGCCTTTGAGATTTGCGAATACGGACGCCAGCCAAAGCTGGAAGAAATCAAAGTGCTGTTCCCGTTCTTTCCTTGATCGCCCATTTCCAATTCAACTACGCATGTCCACCAAAGCCCTCCTCCAACTCGCGGCGGTCGTCCTGTCGGTATGCGTGACCTCCGTTCACGCCGCCGACCTCGTTCTCGTCGCGAAAGACACTGCGCCGGCACCAATCATCGTTTTCAAAGACGCGCCACCTCGCACTCGCGAGGCGGCGGTGACGCTGGCGGAATACATTGAAAAGATCAGCGGGGTAAAGCCTACGGTTATGGATGGGGAACCCCAGCCATTGCCAGAGCGCGCGATCTGGATCGGCGTTCAGCCGGCGGTGAAAACCTTGTTTCCAAAGACGAGCTTCGATTTCAAACATGCGGAGGAGACGCTCATCGTGGCGAATGAGAAGCACCTCGTCATCGCCGGGCGGGATAGGTGGGATCTGGCGCACATGGAGGCGAAGGGGCGGCTGGCGATGAAGACGGATATCCAGCAGGAATACGGGACGGCGAACGCTGTGTATTCCTTCATCCAGGAACAGCTCGGCGTGCGCTGGCTCTGGCCGGACGAGGAGGATGTGATCAAACGCGAACGCATGGCCATCGCGCCGATGGAGCGGCGTTATCATCCACAGATTCGGGCGCGAGGGGGAATGATAGTGAGGACTTCACTGGGCGACAATAAAGAGTCCGGCGAGGAACTCTGGGCTCGTTTTCAGCGCGTTCAGCTCGATTCCATGGACATGGATGGCGGGCATGGTTTCAGCGGTTGGTGGGAGAAGTATGGCGCGGCGCATCCCGACTACTTCGCCGCCGCGCCGGATGGCAGCCGCAAGGCGGTGAAGGAGCGATCGAACAACACGAAACTTTGCGCTTCAAACCCAAAGGTATGGCAGCAGTGGCTGGATGATGTTTCACTCGAAGTCCGCTCGGATCCGCTGCTGCGTGTCATCAATGTTTCGCCCAACGACGGCTACACCAGCGGTCACTGCACCTGCGCAAACTGCCTCGCCTGGGATCATCCGGATGGCGAGAAGATGGAGTGGGTCTTCGATGGCGTGAAGTTTCAGGGCGTGTCGCAGACGAATCGCGACGTGCGTTTCGCCAACACACTCGCCCGCATGCTGAAGGAGCGTTTTCCTGACCGCGATCTGTTCGTGCTGCTCAATGCGTATGGGTTGGCCCGCAATCCGCCCATCGGCATCGCACCCGACGACAATGTGATCATCTCCAGCGTGGCCAACTTCCACATGCGCTCGCCCAAGGAGCGCGTGCTACCGATGAAGCAACATGCAGGCTGGGCGGAGTCGGCGAGACACCTCATGTGGCGGCCGAATCTCGGCAGCCCAGCGGGCCTCAGCTGGGGCATGCCCGATGTGGCAATGACGCAGGCGGGCGAGGATTTTCGGTTCGTCGCCGAACATCATGCCATCGGCCTCTACTTCGATTTGTTCTGGCTGCACTGGGCCAATCAAGGGCCCCATTATTACGCGCTGGCGCATCTCGCGTGGAATCCGCAGGCCGATGTCGCCGCCGTGATGGGTGATTATTATGAGCGCGGCTTCGGCCCTGCCGCAGCGGACGTGAAGGCCTACTGGGAGCTTCTGGAGCGCACGCGGATGGAGTTCGTAGCGAAGGAGCCGAGCCGTTTCCGCGCCTTTGATCTGCCCAAAAAATACACGCCCGAGCTATTCGGCCAGGCGCAAGCCCATCTCGATACCGCCGCGAAGAAACTAGCCGACGCCGATGAAAAATACCGACGCCGCCTGCATTTCATCCAATACGGCCTCGACTACGCCAAGCTCCTCGTGGACACCCGCGCCGAGATGCAAAAGCTCGAAGCCAGCAAAGGCCAGGACATCGACGCCAAAGCCAAATTGCTAGGCAACTACTCCCGCGCCGAGCAGATGAAGCAAAATGCCCCCGCTCACGCCATCAACTGGCAAGCCGTCTTCCGACTACCCGGCTTCGGCGGTGGCGATGGCAACCAACGCGTGATGGGGTTGCATCCTGATGTTCCGCTGAGCGGGCGGACGCTCAAAGAGTTGCGCACGCCGGGACTGGAGTGACGTTCAAGATTAGACGGCCATGAAACACCACATCACACTTCTGGCACTGCTGCTCGCGCCGTTGGCTGCACTGCATGCCGATGCGCCGGTGGCCGAGCCCATCACCATCGTGGCCTTCGGAGCCTCGACCACGGCGGTGCGTGGTTCCACGAAGGTTTATGCCTCGGTCCTGCAGGAGGAATTGCAGAATGTCCGAGTCATCAATGCGGGTGTGCCCGGGAACACGACGGAGGTGGCCCGCAAGCGCTTCGAGCAGGACGTGCTGATGCATCAGCCGCAGATCGTGATCATTCAGTTAGGCATCAATGACGCAGCCGTGGATGTTTGGAAGAAGCCGCCGGCCAAGGAGCCGAGGGTTTCGTCGGAGCGCTATGAGGCGAACCTGCGGCATTTCGTTCAGACATTGAAATCCAAAAACGCACGCGTGGTGCTGATGACACCCAATCCGCTGCGCTGGACGCCGAAGCTGAAGGAGATGTATGGTAAGCCGCCTTACCAGCCCGAGAACGTGGATGGATTCAACGCCCCGCTCGCGCCGTATTGCGAAGCCGCCCGCCGAGTCGCGCGGGAGGAAGGTGCCGAGGTGCTGGATATGCAGCAGGCGTTCGTCGAGCAGGCACAGAAACAGGGCGTGACGGTGGACTCGCTGCTCTCCGATGGCATGCACCCGAATGACGGCGGTCATCGCATCGAGGCCGACCTTTTGCGCGAGTGCATCCTCGCGCTGGCGAAAACGCACGGCCTCGCCATCACCGAAGGCCCGCGTTGGAAGGCCAGTGGTGAGTTCGTGAAAATCCACCCGCTTTGCACCGACATCACGCATGATTCCCCGAACCCGACCGTGCTCGGCTGCGGACTCGCGCGGATGAAGGACGGCGCGGTGATGACCGTGTATTCCACGCCGACGGGCTACTACAGCACGCCCGGCACGACGTGGATCGCGGGCCGCGTAACGACGGACGGCGGCAAAACGTGGTCGCCCGAGAGCGTGATTGCGCGGCATTCCGACTGTCAGCCCTCGCATCCGTCCGTGCTCACCACGCGCGATGGCGAGATCCATGCCCAAAGGCTGGAACTTCCCCCGCGCGCGACACCTCCGGCTTTCCGTGTCGTCCTTCATGGAGAATGTCGGGCGATAAAACATAAGCCCCAGCAGAAACAACCTCCCCCAAATGAAGCGAACCATCTTCACCCTCGCAGCCCTGCTGCTCGCTCCACTCGCGGCACTCCGTGCCGCAGACACCTTCCTCGTCGAAAACAGCCAGGCGCCCACGGCCTGCACATCGCCTTTGAAATCCGCCACGAAAGTCTGCATCGTGCCAGGCACCGGCTTGAGCACCGGCGCATCCGCGTCCCCGCGCAGCAGCACCGTCCCCCGGATCTCCTTGTCTGTGCGTGGGCCAGCGGGAATCTCCGCATTTCAAACTGCGTCATCGCCCGTGGATTCGACGGCCTGGAGGTCACGACCTGCCCGGGCTTTGTCCCTCGACGATGCGTATTGGCAGAAGTGCCCCGCGGCTGCCACGGGCGCCCGCCATGAAGAACCTGACGACAACCCACCGGCGCGCGTTCATCAAAAGCTCCGTCATGGCCGCTGCAGGCATGGGATTGTCACCTCGTTCATGGGCGCAGGTCCGGGGGGCGAATGACGATGGTCGCTTCGGCGTCCTGGGTTTCAAGGGGAGGGGACGCTCGCATATCACCGACATTCTGGCGGCCAAGGGAGCGCGGATCGTGGCGCTTTGTGACGTGTATCAAACGGTGCTGGATGCCGAGGCACAGAAGGTCAAAGACCTCGGGCACGGTGTGAAAACCTACACGGATGTCCGCCAGATGCTCGAGTCTTCTGTAAACGCTTTTGCAGTGCGCCCTCGAAGCATCGGAAGTCGTTGCAGAGATGAGCCCGCGTTTGCGTTTCTGGAATTGCTGGGCCCTGCGAATCAAGTCCACCATGCTCTGGCACGCCCGGCGGAGGCTTGCGTCCTGTTCGGCGTCCCTGCGCATGGCCAGCATTTCAACCAGAAAAAGCGTCGTGATCCCGTGCCCGTATATACGCGATTCATCATCGGAGCCGAAGTATCCCTCCCGGTCCCGACGGTCCGGTGCGGGCAGAAATATGAAGGCACCTTGGACAGCCTCGCCATCTGGAGTGTGATCGGATGGGAATTTCCCGTGGCTGCGATGGCGAGCCCACTAACGGTGGACGTGACGCCAACTGCTCCATGACCCTATCGTGTTTAGCCTCACCGTAAGATCATTTACTTTAATAATGCAATGAATCTGGCACTAGATGGCGCCTAGCTGGTGTATTTCTACTTTCGTCCACCTCGATATGAAAACCTTGTTCACCCTCGCCAGCCTGCTCTCGTTGGCATTGCCACTTGCCTCACAAGCCATCGACGGACAGTTCCCCGTTGCGTCCAATCTCAAGGTTGGCGTGGCCAAAGTGGACATCACGCCGACTGAGTTGGCGGGCATCACAGTGGTTGGGCATCGGCGGGAGGTGACAGGGGTGCGTGATCCTTTGCGTGCGTGCGTGCTCATTCTTGATGATGGCGAAACGAAGGCTGCCGTCGTAACGATGGATACCATCGGTGCATGGGAGGAAATGGTGAAGCTCGCACGCGCTGGCATTGAGAAAGAAACCGGAGTACCTGCGGCGAATGTCATGGTGAGCGCAGCGCACAATCACTCGGGACCGGGATATCTGGAGAACTCGCACTGGGCTTCGGAGTTGATCAAGAAACTCACAGCGGCCGCGAAGGAGGCGGCGGGCAAGATGCGCACCGTGAGCATCGGTTATGGCGAGGACTCGATTAGCTTTGGGATCAATCGACGGAAGACTTATGACGGACGCGCCGTGGTAAGTTTGAACCCCGATGGGCCAAATGATCGACGCGTGAAGGTGCTGAGGTTTGATGATGGCAAGTCGCTCACGCCCGTGGCGCTGATCATGCACGCGGTGTGTCATCCCTGCTTCTTCACGTGGGGTGACAAAGGCTCGCAGCCGTATCCAAAGGGCTACCCAAAGGTGACGGCGGACTTTCCCGGTGAAGCACAGAGCTTTATCGAAAGTGTCTATGCGCAGAAAACGAACGTGATGTTCATGCAGGGCTGTGCAGGCGACATTCGTCCAAACTTGCCAGGCTTCCCTTATCGCTGTGCTGACGAAGCGGACATCCAATGGGCGGGACGCGATCTCGGTGGCGCGGTGGTGCGAGCGGCGGCGTTGAGCGTCACGCGCGAGCAATTGAAAAAGCGAGAGTCCTTCTACCAAATACGCGTGACTAGTGAGGTGATCGAATTGCCGGGCAAGGAAGGCCCCGTGCCGTCGGAATTGATGGCGATGAAGGTCGGGCCGTTCCTGTTTCTGGCGATGCCCGGCGAGCCGATGGTCGAGTATGGATTCAAGTTGGAAAAAGCCATCGCGGATCGCGCAACGCCCATCATCGTCGGCTATTCGAATGGCAACATCGGCTACATTGCCACTGCGGATGCGCACAAGGTTGGTGGCTATGAACCGAACCTCTCCAAGCTCAAACCCGAGGCTGAGGGAATCATTTTGAAACAACTTGGGGTGCTCGCGGATCGCGTTGTGGGTGATGTTTTTGAGTCCTTCTCGAAGCATCCGAAGGACGTGGAGAAGCGCGAGGCAGCGGAGAAGGCGCGACTCGACGCCGCCAAGCCAGTGAAGCAGTAACGCGACATGGCCAATTCCACCGCAACCACCACCATCCGGCATCGCATCATCGGCGTGACGATGCTGATGGCGTTCATCTTGTATCTGGACCGCATCTGCATGGGCGAGATTGTGAAGTCGATGTCGTTCAACAATGATCTCAAGCTCAATGAAGAACAGATCGGGCGCATCTTGGGATCGTTCTTCTTCAGCTACGCGCTACTTCAAGTACCCGCGGGATGGGCGAGTGATCGCTTCGGCGCGCGGCCGATGCTCACGATTTACATTGTGCTGTGGTCGCTGTTCACGGCCATGACGGGATTCTCCACGGGCTTCGTGGGGTTGCTCATTGCGCGTTTGCTTTGCGGAGCCGCCGAAGCGGGTGCTTACCCGACCTCGATGGCTTTGATTCGAAAATGGATTCCGGTCACGGGTCGCGCCACAGCGAGTGGCATGGTGGCGCTCGGTGGTCGCATCGGCGGGACGCTCGCTCCGTTTCTTACCATCTGGCTTATCGTGAAGATGGGCAATTGGCGCACCTCCCTTTGGATCGATGGCGCGGTCGGTTTGATCATCGCGGCAATTTTCTGGAAAGTCGTGCGATCGAATCCTCATGAGCATCCGCAGGTGAATGCGGCGGAGATGGAATTGATGGGCAGACCGGAGCGCGAGAAGTCCTTGAGTGCGGGTGAACTTAAAAGCGCACTCTGGAGTTTCATCAAAAGCCGTAGCCTGTGGTGCAACTCTGCAGCACAGATGCTGCAGAACATTGGCTGGGGATTCCTCGTGACGTGGCTGCCGACGTACCTCGTGAAAGAGCGCGGTGTGGGCGAGATCGAAGGCGGCAAGATGCTTACTTATGTGCTGGCATTCGGAATGCTCGGCCAAATCGCGGGCGGCTATTACTGCGACTGGGCCACGCGCCGTTTTGGCCTGCGCTGGGGTCGATTGCTGCCGATGACGAGTTCGATGTTCGTCTGCGCAGCAGCTTATGTGTGCTGTCCGTTTGTCGAATCCGCCTGGACGCTCGTCGCCTGTTGCGCCGTTGTTTCTTTTTGCACCGATCTGGCCAATCCCGCGCTCTGGGCCTTCATGGGAGATGTTGGTGGACGCGCCACTGCGGCCGCTGGCGGTTGGGGCAACATGTGGGGCAACTTCGGTGCCAGCGCGGGTGCTATGCTCATCCCGTGGCTGATGAAACTCGGCAGCAGCGATGGCAAGACGCTTGTCTTCTTCACCCTCGCCGGAGCCTTCGTCCTTGCCGGCCTCATTGTCCTGCCGATGGACGCGACGAAGAAACTCATCGCCGACGAAGCCGCCGATCTGAGTCCCGCATCAACATGAACAACCCACTCGTCTCCTACCCACAACTTCCCGACACACCCACGTCGCACTTGCCATTCAGTCCCTGCGTGGTTGTTGGCGACCTCATCTTCGTCTCCGGCCAGGCGTCGGTGGACAAAGACGGCAACATCGTCACCGACACGTTTGAAGGTGAGTTCCGCCGCAGCATGGAAAACGTCCGCCTTGTGCTGGAAGCCGCAGGCAGCGATCTGGCGCACGTCGTGCAAACACGCAACTACGTCCGCGATGCGGGAAACCTGCCACTCTACAATCAGCTCTACCGCGAATACTTCCCCGCCCCCTCGCCCGCCCGCACCACCATCACCGACTGCCTGCCGCCCGACCTGAAATACGAGGTCGAGGCTGTGGCCGTGCGTCGCGCCTAGTTTCACGCCTCCTTCCCACTGATCATGACAGACCGCTACGACGCCTCCCGCCGCCTTCAGGAGCGCGCCGTATATTCGATGGCCGCCCGCTTGAATAGTGGCATCCGCAAGTGTTCGAGGGTTTTCTTCCAGAATCCAAACGTCGCTAGGTCCCCGGGCCCGACGTTCAGCCGATAGCCAAGGCGAACACAAGACCCCTTATGATCACAGCAACCAACGACGACACGGCACGGCGCGCCTACTGGACAGAGCAGATGGAGCTTGGCTTCGCCATGGTCGAGAAGCTCATCTCATTTCCCGTCGCGGAATGCGGCGAACGCTTCGCTTGCATGCGCTCCGCAGCGGCCTCCGAAAACGTCGAGATGCTGTTTTCCACCAGCAAAATTGCCGGCAATATGGACCGCGTGTTTTTCATGCGAGAGAGCCTTGTGCGCGATGTCGTCACCATCGGACGTGTGATGAATAAGCGCGGTTGGATCCTCAAAATCGAGGACGCCTTCCGCTCCCTCGCGATGCAGGGTCAGCTCGTGCGTAAACCCCAGGTCTTCGATGCCATCCTTAAGAAATGCATCTGGGAAAACGGAGGCAAAATCCCGCCCGTTGAAATAATCTCCCGCCGCGTCATCGTGATGACCGCAAACATCCCCAAGATCGGCACCCACATGTCCGGTTCCGCGATCGATGTGTCCGTGTTCCACCGCGACGATGGCCGCGAGGTCTGGCGCGGCAACTCCTATCTTGAGATGAGCGAACGCACACCCATGCGCTCCCGTTTCGTCGAGTCGGAGCACATCGCGAACCGGCTTGCCATCACAGAGGTCATGGAATCGCACGGCTTCATGCATTTCCCCTTCGAATTCTGGCATTTTAACAAGGGCGACGCCGGCGATCACATCCTCAATCACAACGCAGCCCCTTGCCGGTACGGTCCGGTGAATTGGAACCCCGTCACCAACGAAGTCACGCCGGTCGCCGATCCCCTCTCTCCGCTCAATCCGCTGCCCGTCATCGAAAGCGAGATCGCCGCCGCGATGCTCCGCGCAGAAAGCCAGTAGCACTATCTCATCCCACGCCCCCCATGAAAACATCCTGCCTGCGTTTGCTCGCCTTTTTCTTCTGCGCAACAGCGCACGCGGATCAACCCCTCGTCTTCATCTCCGCTTTTGCCTCCGGCGAAAAAGGCGCCATCCACGCGTTTACCTTTGATCCTGCAAAAGGCGTGCTCGAACCACTGCACCGCACCACGGATATACAGAATCCCTTCTTCCTTGCGGTCTCGCCAGATCATCGTTTCCTTTATGCCACCAACGCGGCGCACTTCGGCGGACCCGAGGATTCGGGGGTCGCAGCCTACGCCATTGCCGGCCGCACCGGGGAGTTGAAGAGGATCAACCAGCAATCCGCAGGTGGTGTCGCCTCGTGTTATCTGGACGTCGACGCCAAGGGCGCGGTGGTCCTCGCTGCCAATTATTCCTCCGGGAGCGTCACCTCCCTGCCCGTGCGGAAAGACGGCGCGGTCCAGTCCGCGGCCTCGCTCATCCCTCATGGCACTGGCATCGCTACAGACAAAGGCGGAAACAAGGAGAAGGCAAACGCGCACAGCATCGTTGTGAGTCCCGACAACCGGTTTGCATTGGCCGCGGACCTCGGTATCGACCGGATTCTGATCTACCGGCTCGATCCAGCCACAGGGAGGCTTGAACCCAACAGCACGCAACCTTTCGTGTCGCTGCCCACAGGATCCGGTCCGAGACATCTGGCATTCCATCCGAATGGTCGGCGCGTGTACGTCATCAACGAAAAGCTCAACACCGTCACCTTCTTCGACTACGCCCCAGAGACCGCGACCCTGACCACACGGCAGACTATCTCGACCCTGCCCACGGATTTCGCGGGCAAGAGTTATTGCGCTGACGTCCAGATCACCCCCGATGGCTGCTTCCTTTATGGAACCAACCGCGGACACGACAGCATCGCCGCGTATCGCATCGGGGAGGATGGGACGCTGGCGCTGCTCGGCTTCGAACCCAGCCTCGGGAAGGGACCTCAAAACCTGCTCATCACCCCGGATGGACGCTGGATTCTCTGTGCGAACATGCGGGGCAACAACGTGGCGGTTTTCCAGATCGAGGCCCGTTCCGGAAAACTGACCGCAGCAAACGCGCCTCTGGAGATGCCCTCGCCTTCGTGCATCCGCTGGCTTCCGTGAGAAGTCGCGCGAGCGCGCACGCCCGACAAGCGCGCCTCCTTTAACGGAAAGCCTGCCTCCCAGTAAACTCCGCCATCACCAACTCGCGGAACACCCTGACGTGCGGCAGTTCAAAGCGGCCGCTGCGCTGGAGAAGGAAGAGGTCCTCGTGGCCAAAGAGCGAACTCACATCTCGCCATACAAGCGCCGAACGGGTGCGCCCGCGCACTAACGGCGTAATGTCGCCGGGCGCGAGAAGTGCCACTCCGAAACCCATGCTCACGTAACGCGAAATGAGCGGCACGCGGGAGGCGCTGATCGCGACGTTGATGTTGGCGAGCACCCCCGCACTGGCAAAGGTCAGATCGACCTGGGCGCGGTCCGAGGTGTCCTCGCTGCTCAACACCAGCGGGTGCCTTGCAATCTGTTTCACCGTGAGCCGTTTCTCCTTTGCTAACTCGTGCCCCGCGGGGCAAAGCAGATGAATGGGATAGCGTGCTAGCCGATGCAGGCTCAGTGAGGCCGGGGCCTCGTCAGCGTTGGTCATCCCGATGATTGCAATGTCCGCCTGCCCAGCTAGCAGCGCCGCCAGTGCCCCCCGCGACGGACGCTCCATGAGCCTCAACCCCACATTTGGGAACTGCCGCCGGTAAACGGTCACCGGCTCGGGGAGCGCATCCGTGAGCACCCCGGCGGGCGCCGCCACGGTGAGCTTGCGAGGAGCTTTCCCATGTCGGTCGTCGAACACGGACCGCAGCGACAGAAAGCTCTCCACCATCGGTTCCGCCATCTCCACGAGGAGCCGTCCGTCGTCTGTGAGCACCACGTGCTGCCCCTGCCTTTCCACCAACTGCACGCCGAACTCCTCCTCCAGCGCCCGCACCTGCCGCCACGCCGACACCACCGACATCTTCAACGCGGACGCC
>CAMDSZ010000120.1 GCA_945906945.1 Akkermansia muciniphila | reverse complement strand
TCTCCTGACAAACAAGATGCTGGCCAAAGACGGAACCGTTGGCCTGTCGCTTACCGGCGCATTGACACCGGCTGGTCTGGGCCGCGCGGCAATCATTCCTCTGCTCAAGGCGGGATTCGTCGACTGGATTATTTCCACGGGCGCCAATCTGTATCACGACCTGCATTACGGCCTTGGCATGTCGCTGTTTGCTGGATCCCCGTTCCTGGACGACGTAACGCTGAGAGCGGAGGGAGTCATCCGGATTTACGATGTGCTTTTTGACTATGACGTGCTTCTGGACACAGATGCCTTTGTGCGTCAGGCAATTCAGGGCCCGGAGTTCCAAAAAAGCATGGCGACCGACGTGTTTCACTACCTGCTCGGGCGTTACGTGTACGAACGGGAGCGCAAACTGGGAATCAAAGAGACCAGCGTCCTGAGCGCTGCCTACCAGTACGGGGTGCCGGTGTTCACGAGCTCGCCGGGTGACAGCTCCATCGGAATGAATGTTGCGGCCATGTCGCTGCGCGATTCGAAACTACAGTTCGACGTCAACCGCGACGTCAACCAAACAGCCGCCATTGTGTATGACGCCAAGTCGAGTGGAAAGACCTCGAGCGTGTTTATCCTCGGCGGCGGATCGCCAAAGAACTTCATGCTCCAAACCGAACCTCAAATTCAGGAGGTGATGGGCATTGAGGAGCGCGGGCATGATTATTTCCTGCAATGCACAGACGCGCGGCCCGATACCGGCGGCCTGTCCGGCGCCACCCCGGCCGAGGCAGTGAGTTGGGGCAAGATCGACCCAAGCACGCTTCCAGACTGCGTGGTCTGCTACGCCGACTCTACAATTACACTCCCGCTTTTAACCGCCTACGCGCTGGATCGCGTGAAGCCAAGACGGCTTAAACGGCTGTACGCGCGCCGCGATGCAATGCTCGACACGCTCAAAGCGCAGTACATGAGACACGGCACTGTGGAAAAGATCGGTCACCGCACCGACCTTTCAAAGCCCAAGAACGGCCGCTCAGGCCGATCCGTCACTGGCAAAACTCGATCGAAAGCGAATCCTAAGCTCAAAGCCGCGAATTCGTCGCCCAAGGCACGCACCAAGAAAACGTCGCAAGGCAGCGCTAGGAAGACTGGAAAAAAGCGGTAGATCCGAAAGCACCAACACGGAGTGACGCCCCCCTCCACAACATCCATGGAAATTCTACGATACAACGCACCGGGATTTGCACAGGGAATTCGAAGGCTTTTTAGAAAAGCCCGCCCAGCCAAAGAGGTCGAGCAGACGGTCCGCCAGATTGTGGAAGACATCAGAAACAAGGGCGACCAAGCTCTGTTTGCTTACACATCAAAATTCGGCGGACCAAAGCTGACAGCGAGGACGTTGAAAGAAACGCGCGCGGCGAAAGTCGCACCCTCCACAGCCCGAGCCATCGAAGCGGCCCGCGCGAACGTGCATGCTTTCGCGAAAAAGTCTCTGCGCAAAGACTGGCAGATGAGAAACGCTCAAGGCGGCTTGGTCGGAGAAAGATTCGATGCCTTCCAGAGGGTCGGGATCTACGTTCCGGGCGGTACAGCCCCGCTTGTCTCAACGGCGGTGATGACCGTGACAATCGCAAAAGCTGCGGGCGTCGAAGAAATCGTGGTCTGCACGCCGGCTGATACAAAAGGAAAGATTAACGACGCCTTGTTGTATGCGCTCAGGAAAGCGGGCGCCACGGAAATTTACAAAGTAGGGGGGGCGCAGGCAATTGCTGCGATGGCAGTCGGCACCTCAAGCATCCGGGCGGTTCAGAAGATCGCAGGACCCGGTAACGCATTTGTTGTGGAGGCAAAACGACAGCTTTTCGGTGAGGTTGCGATTGATCTGCTTCCCGGCCCAAGCGAGGTCTTGGTCATCGCGGACTCGGGCGCGAACCCAGCGTGGGCGGCGGCCGACCTGCTGGCGCAAGCAGAGCACGGCAAGGGCAGCGGAATGGTGCTGCTCACCGACAGCGAGAAACAGCTGGCCGCCATTGAAACGGAGATCGCCCGTCAATGCGCGGGTCTTTCAAGGCGGGATCACCTGAGCGGGGTCATTGAAAAGGACGCGCACCTCATTTTGGTCTCGTCCATGGAACAAGCCGTGGAAATCTGCAACTCATACGCACCGGAGCACGCTTCCCTGATGACACGCCGGGACGAATCTTTAGCGAAAAAAATCCGCTCGGCCGGCGCTCTGTTCATAGGAGGCTACTCGCCTGTCGCAGTTGGAGACTTTTTGGCAGGACCAAGCCACACCCTGCCCACCGGAGGCGGTGGCAAGTCATTTCCGGGATTGATGGCAGACATGTTTCAAAGACGTACCAGTTGGGTGAAGTTAAGCCGCGAGGCGCTGAAGCGCTCAGCGCCAATCGTTGAGGCCTTCAGCGAATTAGAAGGCCTTGACGCGCACGGCAGATCGGTGGCCATTCGCCTAGCGCCCAAGCCCAACCGGAAGTCGAAACAGGCCAACGCATCGATAAAAACCACAAAGCCCAAAACGAACCGGTAACTTGAGCGTTCGACTCGCGCTGCGCAGGCTTTGCGCACAAGTTCGGCAAGCAGCTTGCAAATCGAGCCGGATTGCAAGAAATTCGGGCGCAGTTAAAAGTGACTGCCCTGCTTCCTACCATCCCACCTCACCATGCATCGTTTCCGTCGAGACATAAAGTGCCTACTGGCAGCCACAGCGTCCATCTGGAGCCTTGCAACCGGCCCGCTCGCGCGCGCTGAGGAAATGTTGGATGGCCTAGCCGCCGTCGTAAACAGCCATCCGATCACCATCTCGCAGGTTTGGGACATGGTGGGAGCGAAGAGACGCTCCGCACGCGAGCAGTTGCAGGGCAAAGAACTCGAAGCAAAACTCATCCAACTCCAAGCAGAAGCGGTCAATGAGTTGATTGATCGCAAGCTCATCCTGGACTACTACAAGGAAAAGGGGTTCCAACTTCCCGCCTACATGATTGACGACCGGATCGCCACCGTCATCCGAGAAGAGCACCAGGGCGACCGTTCTGCATTTGCCCGAAAACTCTCAAGTTTTGGGTACACCATCGAACGCTTTCGAAAAGAGGAGATGGATAAGATCATCGTGGCAGCGATGCGCAATCAGGCGGTGAAAATCAATCCGGTGATTGATATCGAGCGCTTGAAAACGTTTTATCGCGAGAATCTCAAAGAATTCTCCATGCCCGAGAAAGTGCATCTCCGGATGATCATTCTCCGCTCGAGCGAGCGGGGCTCGAGCGAACAGCGGGCACAATTTCTCTCCGAGATTGCGACGAAAGTTGCGGGAGGGGCGTCTTTCGCTGACATGGCTCGGCTGTATTCCGAGGATGACACCTCTGAAAAAGGTGGCGACTGGGGTTGGATTGAGTCGGACACTTTGAGTGAAGCTCTCGGGAAAGTTGCGTTTTCGTTGAAAGCGGGAAAGACAAGCCAGCCGATCAACGTCGGAAACTCCTCCTACTTGCTCTACTGCGAGGAACGGCAGACAAAATCAGTCCAAAGCTTTGACGAGTCCCGCGATGTCATTGAGAAAGTTCTGCAGGGCCGCGACCGTGAAGAGGCTTACAAGACTTGGATCGAAAAGCTCAGGAAAAAGGCATACATCAAAATTTTCTAGGGTGTCAGAGTACAAGCCCATTGCGGTAACGCTTGGCGATCCTGCTGGGATCGGTCCGGAGGTGGTGCGGGCGGCGCTAAATTCGGATAAACTGGTCAGGACGGTCCCATTCGAGGTCGTAGGCCAGCCACCGATAGCACCGGGAACGCCGACTGCCGCCGGCACCCTCGCAGCTTACGCCGCGATGGAGTCTGCTGCTGCGGGCCTTCGAGCGGGGCTGTACTCCGCGGTTGTAACCGGCCCGATCCACAAGGCGAAAATGCGCGAGGTGGGCTTCAGTTACCCGGGGCAAACTGAATTTTTTGCGCAGAGCCTGAACACGACAAACTTCGCAATGTGCCTGACCGGCGGCAAGCTCACCGTTGCCCTGGTGACCGCCCACGAACCTTTGAGTCGAGTCCCGCTGCTTCTCTGCGCCCCCGAAATCATCCGGGTCGGGAGGCTGCTAGAGGCGTTTTTGCACACACGTCTCGCACGGGCTCCGCGGATCGCTGTTGCGGGATTAAATCCACACGCGGGCGAGTCAGGGCTTTTAGGAACCGAAGAACAAAACGTCATTGTTCCCGCGATTGAAAGCCTCCAAGCGGAATCAGCCGCGAGAGGAATGACAGGTATTTATTCGGGACCTTGGTCGCCTGACACAGTCTTTCATCGAGCGCTTTTGGGAGATTTTGACGGAGTGCTGTGCATGTACCACGACCAAGGGCTGATTCCCCTCAAACTTCATGCTTTTGACTCCGGAGTGAACGTCACCCTTGGACTCCCCTTTCCCCGCACCAGCCCCGACCATGGCACAGCTTTTGAAATCGCGGGAAAAGGCGTCGCCTCGCCAAACAGCATGATCGCCGCAATGAACCTTGCGTCCGAGATGGTGCAGGCAAAAGCGCGCTCAAAAAACGCCTGATGCAAACTTACTGGAAAGTGTTCGGGATTGGATTGCAGGACACCTTTGTGTACCGCTGGAATTTTTTACTCCGGAGCCTCTTCAGCCTGGTGCCGCTTTTCGCAACGATGCTCGTGTGGAGAACCATCAGCGAGGCTCAGGGCAATATCGGAACGTACTCTTTCTCGGAGATGGTTTTTTATTTCGTTGCGGTCCTCATCGTCGAAACATTCGCAAGCCCGACTGAAGATGAATGGCGGATTGCAGCTGAAATTCGGGATGGACAAATTAGCGCGATTCTCATCAAGCCGGTTAATTACCTACTCTACCGGCTGAGTCTGTTTGTCTCCTACAGATTCCTTTACTCCTTAATCACGCTGCCTGTGATTGGCGCGGTACTCTGGACGGCAAGTGATCAGTTACGATGGCCGGTGCACCCGCAAAGCTGGTTCATGTTCGCACTTGCGACAATGGGTTCAGCCCTCATCCAGTTTTTTATCGCGTTCTCCCTGGCCATGCTGGCGTTTTGGATTCTCGAAGTATCGACCATCATTTTTCTCCTATACTCGTTTGAGTATTTTTTAAGCGGCCACGTGTTTCCCCTAGACCTGCTCCCGCCCACAGTACTCAGCCTGCTCAAATGGACTCCTTTCCCGTACGAGCTTTACTTTCCAGTGCAAATTCTACTCGAACGGCTCAACAGCCAGGAGGTGCTGCGCGGCTTCTTAATCCAAGCAGCATGGGTCTGCATTACGGGCCTGATGGCACGCCACCTCTGGACCCGAGGAGTCAGGCACTACCAAGGTGTGGGAGTTTGATAAGCACCAGAAACGGCGCCGTTAGAAATGCCCTCGAGCTAGTAGACGTCTTTCTTGTATCGCTTCGCCTTTTTGAGCGCTTCCACGTACTCGGCAGCCTGCTCTGGGGAACACCCCGCCTCCCTGCAAACAATCGCATGCAGTTCCGTATCCACGTCCTTCGCCATTCGCGCGCCATCGCCACAAACAAAAAAGTGTGCCCCCTCTTCAAGCCAGGCAAACAACTCTTTGGAGGCATCGCGCATACGGTGTTGCACGTAAACCTTCTCTGCCTGATCTCGGGAAAACGCTACATCTAGACGCGTCAGCGCCCCTGCGTCCGTCATTGCCTTTAGTTCCGACTCGTAAAGAAAGTCGGTCGAACGCCGTTGTTCGCCAAAAAACAGCCAGCTTTTGCCGGTCGCCCCTACTGCCTGCCGCTCCTGCAAAAAAGCCCTGAAAGGCGCAACACCCGTCCCGGGCCCCACCATGATCACCGGCGTCGCCGGATCTTCCGGCAGACGAAAATGCTTTGCGGTATGAACAAAAACAGGAACTGCCTCGGACTCCGAGGCGCGGTCCGCCAGGAAAGTCGAAGCAACCCCCTGCCGCCCCCGTCCAAAGCTTTCGTACCGCACCGTTGCAATCGTCAAATGCACCGCTTCGCCAACAGCCTTCTGACTGGACGCAATCGAGTAAAGACGGGGCTGCAGTTTACGCAGGGACTTCATCACCTCCTCAAGGCTTAACCCCAGCTCGCGATGCTGGATGAGAAAATCAATGATCTCCCTGCCCCACAAGTAGGCGTCCAATTCCTTTTTCCGCGCCGGATCAGAAGTCAGCGCCGCGAGATCCGCCACCTGACTACCGGCCCGCGAGACCAAAAGCGCCAAGAACTCTTTGGAAGGAGTTGTGATGATGAGGTCCCTTAACAACGCCTCTCGTGACGGCTTAGAAACCCCATCAGCACCCACAAATCCCTCCTCGCCGGATGCCCCGAGCACATTGAGAATCTCCTCCACCAACCGGGGTTCGTTGCTCGCAAACACCCCGAGAGAATCGCCCACCTCATAGGCCAACCCAGATGAAGCAAGGGAGATTTCGTGATGCCGCGTTTCCTTAGCCGAACCGGGCCCGCTCAACAAACGATTGACCGTATGCACCGCTGGAAACGGCTTTTTACGCGAATAAGGTGAAGAAACATCCGACGACATTTTGCAAGACTGACGGCCTGCTCGGCGACAATCAAGAAAGTGCGTGCGCAACACCGATTCTTTTCAGCCCTTCCTGGGTGGGTACTAACAAGGACCACAAAAGGCCCAGGATTTGAGCCAGCAAACTACACCGCAAGAGGCCGCGCTCACCTACCCCAGTTTGCACTGCGCCACTCCTCAAGGAAGCCGCCCGGGGCGCGGATGACGTACACAGACACTCCCTCCATCTGTTCGGCAATCCGAATCCCACGCTCCGGCCCCAGCACTGAAATCACCTTCGAAAGGGCGTCAGTGTCCAACGCATTCGGGCCGAGAACTGACACCAGGCTGTGGTCCACCAACCCAACGCCAGTCCTTGGGTCCACAATGTGTGAGTAGCGCACACCATCGATTTCCAAACGCTGGTATAAATCGCCGCTTGTCGACAATGCGCAGTTTTTGAGCTCCAGAACTTCGGGTCGCGGAGCGCTTTGATGGTCAAGCTGTGTGACACTGACCTTCCAGCCCTTGGCGCCCGGCGGAGCGTCCCCAAGCGCCAAGTCGCCACCTCCCTCCACCATGCAAACCTTGTGTCCCGAATCGAAAAGAACCGCTAGAGCCTCCTGAATCGCATAGCCCTTCGCGATTCCCCCCGCATCCAAGCGCATCCGGGGTTTTAGCAACTCAACAGAGCGCGAGTCCGGATGGAGTTGAATGGCACCAAAACCAGTCCTTTCGAGTGCGTCGCGAAGCTTTTCAGGATTCGGCAGCTCCCGCTTTCGTCTGGCGGTGCGCCACAGGTTCACCACGGGGCCGATGGTTAGGTCAAAAGCACCTTCGGATTGATTTGAAAAATACAAGGCTCTCTCCAAAACCTTCCACAGATCCGCTCCGACCGGAATGCGCTGACCATTTCCGCTGGAATCAGAGAGGCGACTCAATTCGGAGTCGCTGTCGTAATCGCTAAAAACCGAATTCAGCGCCTCCACTCGAGCAAAAGCTGCTTTCGCAGCCCGCTCGGCATCCACGCTGCTACGGGCGTAGACTGTGACCCGGAAAGGAACGCCCATCTCGGCTTTCTCGAACACAAACCGTTCCACTGCTCCTTCACTCGAGGCTTCAACGCATTGGAAGCCGCAAACCGCCCCAGCAAACAACAGTGAAACCACCAGATATCCCAACCTTGCGCCCCAATTCCCGCTCAGACGTCTGAGCCAATTGTAAAGTAATGTGAGGAAAAACATTTGCCGCTGATCAGATAAACCGGATGGTTGCGAACGCCCTGTTCGTTAACATAGCCTCCGGAGATTCAACCGGCAGCATCTGTCTGGCTGCAATCCAAAGTTTCTCAATTCAACCGCCAGCCACCGCCCGAATGCGGGCCATTGGGCATCCATAAAATCCCATTTTAATCATGAAATCACTCCCCTTCATCTGCATCGCGTTGGTCCTAACCTCTCCACTTTCCACGCTCCATGCGGCAGACAGAACGAAGAAGAAACCAGCCCCAACAGAGACAAAACCCTCAGAGGAAAACCGGAGCGTCCGAAAGCCGCTACTCTACAAAGAGTACAACCTTGAAAACGGGCTGCACGTCATCCTGCACCAAAACCATTCAGCTCCGGTCATCTCCACATACATGCTCTATAAGGTCGGCAGCAAGAACGAGCGCCCCGACAGAACCGGCTTTGCACACTTTTTTGAGCACTTGATGTTTGAAGGCTCCGAGCACATTCCTCGCGGGACCATCGACAAGTACATTTCTGGAGCAGGAGGCAACCTCAACGCGTCAACTTCCTTTGACCAGACCGACTATTATTTCAACCTCCCTTCGCACCAACTGAAGCTGGCGCTATGGATCGAGTCAGAGCGACTATTGCATGCGCGCATTGACGAGGCCGGAGTCGAAACCCAGCGCTCCGTGGTCAAAGAGGAGCGTCGCCGTTCCTACGACAACCAACCTTACGGAAGCTTGTTCGAGGAGCTAGCTCGATTGGTATTCCACGACACCCCATATCAATGGGTCCCAATCGGCTCCTTTCAATACATTGACCAAGCAACAATAGAGGAGTTTCGCGACTTTCACACCTCCTTCTACCGCCCGGAAAACGCGACACTCGTGATCGCTGGCGACTTCCAAGAAAGCGACGCGCGGAGCCTTGTTGCGGACTATTTCGCCGCTATCCCACGCGGGAAACCGATCAGCCGGCCGAAATTTGAATGCAAGCTGGACGTGCAGGGAACCTCTAGAGATGTCGTCAAAAAAAACACCCCGCTGCCAGCTATCGTACACGCATGGCGCGCCCCGTCAGAAACGCACGAAGACGCGTACCCGCTCGAAATGCTTTCCCTTATCCTTGGAAAAGGGCGTTCCTCGCGGCTGTACCAATCCTTGGTGGAGAAAAAAGGCCTGGCGATGAGCGCCGTCCCCTATTGTTACTTGCTCGAAAATGCAGGTGTATTCGCGCTGTCTGTCACCGGACAATCGGGCGTCACCCTCGAAGAACTTGATGAAGTGCTTAAAAGCGAGATCGCCAAGTTGGTCGCCGAAGGCGTCACCGCAGATGAACTCCAGAAAGCACGAAACGCGATGGAATCGCAGTTTGCAGAATCCGGTGGCACGATGCACGAGCGGGCTGAGGCGATGGCCCATTACCACATGTTCTACGGCGACACTTCCCTCGTTAACACGGAACTCGAACGGTACCTGAAGGTGACAAAAGAAGACCTACAGCGAGTGGCCAAGAAATACCTCACAGAAAAAGGCCGCCACACCCTGCGGTTTCCCCTCCCAGAGGCCAAGTAAGCGCGCCAACTCCTGCACACCCTCGATCCTTCTCAAAAATCTCTTATTCCATGCGCCAAATATCTCCCCTGCTAGCCGCCGCCTCATTCAGCGCGATGCTCACCGCCGCGATGCCCAATAAAGCGGTTGCAGCCGTTGACCGATCACAAAAGCCCTCTCCGGGACCCGCTCCGACCGCCTCCTTCCCCGAGTTTAAGGACATCACACTCCCAAACGGACTCCGCATTTTTATTATCGAGGATGACCGGAGGCCAACGGTCACCATGCGTTTGATGGTCAAATCCGGAAGCATTTTCGACGGACAAAAACCCGGCATTGCATCGCTAACCGCCACTTTGCTCAACCGAGGCACCACATCACGCGATGCGGCGGCATTCGCCACACAGACAGACTTTATCGGCTCGCGAGTCGAGGCATCCGCAGGTCCCGACGCCATCTCAGTCACCGCTTCTTCCCTCAATAAATACACAGCAAAACTTCTCGAACTCATCACCGACGCGGTGCGCAACCCTGTCTTCGCAGATGATCAGCTTTCGAAAACGCGCAAACAGACCCTCTCAAAGCTGGAGGCACAGAAGCAGCAGCCGGAAGCACTCGCCTCTAAGCTCACCGCGAAGTTGGTCTATGGATCGCATCCTTACGGCAATTTCGCGACGCCTGAATCCATCGCTGCTATTCAGAGGGAAGATTTGATCGCCTTCCACAAGGCGCATTTTCATCCCAACAACGCCACCCTAGCCGTGGTGGGTGATGTTTCAGCGAACGACATTCTTCCACTCCTAAAAAATGCTTTCGAGAATTGGGAGAAAGCCGAAATTCCTGCCCAACCCGCTCCAAACTTCGCCAAAATTGAAGGACGCTCAGTGCACATCATCGACCGTGCGGGCTCGGTGCAGAGCAACATTGTCGTCACCCACCCCGGTGCAGCCCGTAACACGCCAGATCTTCCAGAAGTGCTCGTGCTCAATGCAACCTTGGGCGGCGGCTTTTCCGGGCGCCTGTTCCAGAACCTGCGCGAAACCCACGGCTGGACCTATGGAGCGTACTCCGCATTCGACCTCAAAAAACACGGCGGCGCGTTTGAGGCCTCAGCGGAAACCCGCAACGAAGTGACCGCTCCGGCAGCCACAGAGATTCTAAAGGAAATAGAGCGAATAAAGAAGGAGCCGGTTCCGGAAGAGGAACTCGCACTGCAAAGGGAATACAACGTGGGCAACTACCTATTGAGCCTTGAAAAGAGCGACCGCACGGCGCAGCGCGTGCAGGACATCGATTTGTACGGTCTGCCGAGCGATTTCTATCGAAACTACGCGCTTCGCATGTCCAGCGTCACACCGGACCTGCTTCAGAAAACCGCGCAACAACATCTCCACCCAGAAAGCGCATTGATCGTCGTTGTGGGGGAAGCAAAAGAGATTCGCGCCTCGCTTGAACCACTCGGAAAAGTGACCATCTACAACACGGACTTGCAACCCGCGCCGTAACCGTCCCGATCACAAAAGACCGACGGCGGTTCCTGCGAAAGGTTTAGTGCCTGTGCGCAGGAACACTGACTAAAAATTGGTCCAGTCCCTTCGCGCCCGGCACACTGCTGAGATACCCGGGCGGAGAAGGACTGAAAAAGAGTTCAGGTCAACTACGCTTTCAGGATACCCCTGGCGACCAGAGTGTTAAGCCTGTGGCCGACAGCCCGGAGGGCCTCAGTCGTGACCTCGGT
>CAMDSZ010000119.1 GCA_945906945.1 Akkermansia muciniphila | reverse complement strand
GCGGATGCTCACCGGCTACCTGCCACCCACCTCCGGCAGCGCGAGAATCGCAGGCTTCGATATTTTTGAACAATCCGCCGAAGCCCGCCGTCACATCGGGTACCTTCCCGAGAGTACGCCCTTGTACCACGACATGCGTGTCAGTGAATACCTGCGGTACAGGGCTGCGCTCAAGGGGGTGGAGAACGCCAAACTGCGGGAGCGCGTCGGCGATGTTTTGGAAATGTGCAACCTGCAGGAAAAGGAACGTGCGCTCATTGGCACCCTTTCCAAAGGGCAACGCCAGAGGGTTGGCCTTGCAGACGCCTTGGTGCACGACCCCGACTTGCTCATCTTGGACGAGCCCACCATCGGACTGGATCCGAATCAAATCCGCCAGGTTCGGGAGCTCATTAAAAACCTTGCGAACCGACGCACGGTTTTGATTTCCACCCACATTCTTCCCGAGGTGGAAATCATGTGTTCGCGTGTGATTGTCATCCACAAGGGCCGGATTCGCGCATCGGACACAGCCGCCAATCTGTTGAGCAAACACCGGGCCACAGGTGCGGTTCGCGTGGAGCTTGGGGCGCCGTCGGAAACGACGCTGGCGTCCTTCACTGCGCTCAACGGCGTCAAGCAGGTGAGCGAATCCAAGAGCGAATCGGGGACGGTGTATTTGCTGCGCACGGATGCGGAGGCGGACCCCTCGCAGGAGGTGGTGCGCCTGGCCACCGAGGGCAACTGGAAGCTGCAGGAACTTTCACGGCGAAAACCCACCCTTGAGGACGTATTTGTCGACTTAACTCAGGGGGACTAAACGCCAGCAGCAAAAGCTTAAAAAGCTGTAGCCAATGCACCAGTTGCTAGCCCGTCAAACTCAGGCCCCGGCGGTGCCGATCTAACAATACAAACCGCTCTAATCTCCTTTTTCAAAACTACACCTTCACTTATGCGCACTCTCCTCACCTTGCTGGGCCGCGAAGTAAAAAGCTTCTTCTACTCGCCCATCGCCTATGTGGTTATCTTCTTTTTCCTAATCGCAAGCGGCTTCAACTTTTACTCGGGTGTTTCCTTTTTGAACCAAGCCGCCTCCGAGGTGACCGTTGTCGAAGCGGCATTCAACACCGTTCTTTTCTGGTTTCCATTCGTCCTCATTTTCCCGCTCATCACGATGCGCACCTATGCGGATGAATTTCGAATGGGCACTATCGAAACGCTGACAACGGCGCCGGTCAGCGACTGGCAGGTCGTCGTTTCAAAATTTTTGGGGGCCCTCGTCTTCTACGTGATCCTTTGGCTGCCAAGTCTTTTGTACTTCATCTCATTCACGCAGATCACAGGCAAACAAGCCGCGCTAGCCGCAGGCGCTTTCGGCGGCAGCTACCTGCTGCTGCTCCTCATCGGAGCGTTCTATGTGGCGCTCGGATGCCTCGCCTCCGCCCTCACCAACGAGCAAATCAACGCGGCTGTCATGACTTTCGTAGCGATTTTCGGATTCTTCGTCACAGGCCTCCTCGGCTTCATCCTCAACTCCCCCAGCCAGGCAGTGAGGGATGTGATCTCCTACTTTTCCGCAGTGGAACACATGAGCGACTTTTCGAAGGGGATGGTCGATAGCCGACCCATCATCTGGTACGTGTCCATGACCGTTCTGGTCCTTTTCCTCAACCTGCAGGTCTTCCAGTACCGGAAGTGGAAAGCCTGATTCGAGTCGCTCTGAGAACCTCTTACCTGAACCTTTTTCATGGAACCGCAAAACGCTCCTCAGAAATCACGGAAAACGATAAAACGACTCACCATCGGAATCAATGTCGTCATACAGGTCATCGTTTTTGCCGCCATCGCGGTGATGATCAATTATGTCAGTTTCCGCCACTTCAAGCGGTGGGACTTTACACGCAACCAAAAGTACGCGCTGGCGCCTCTCACCAAGAACCTGCTCGCAAGCCTCAAAAAACCCGTCAAGGCCGTCGTGTTCTTTCCGAGCGCGCAGGGCATTTCACAGGATGTTGGTTCGCTTTTACGCGAATACGAATATGCGTCGGACAGGAAGATTTCCGTGGAGATCGTGGATCCGTACAGGAATCTTTTGCGGGCCAAGGAGCTTTCCGAGAAATACAAGTTCGGCAGCACCGACAACATCGTGATTTTGGATTACGAAGGTAAATCCAAGTTTGTAAACGCGATGGACATGGCTGAGATGGACACCTCGCGGGCCATGTTCGGTCAACCGCCAACCGTGCGCGCCTTCAAGGGAGAAGAGGCAATCACCTCGGCCATTCTCGAAATCACAGAAGACCGCCAGAATAAAGCGTACTTCCTGGCAGGGCACGGTGAACCGGTTCCGAGCGCACAGGAACTGACAGCACTCAAAACCTTCGTCGACCGTCAAAATATCAAACTTGATTCCGTGGATCTAAACAATGTGGACGCAGTCCCCGCCGACGCGTCCGCAATCGTGATCCTTGGCCCCAAGGCTGATCTCTCCGAGAGGGAAATCAAGCTGCTCTCCGACTACTGGTCAGAGGGAAATGGAAGGCTTTTCGTGATGCTGAATGCGGCGATGAAAACCCCTCGACTTGCCGAATGGCTTTCGAGCTTTGGCGTGACTCCACTTCAGGACGTCGTGATGCGGACAGGAACGATGCTCGCAGTGGAACGCGGGCAGCCGACCCTCAAAACAGGCATGGTCACCACCGCAGTGGGAATCGTTCCCGCCCAAGCCAAAGGTATCCTGAAGGAGATTGCGGGTATCGACATGCAGCTTTCCGGCCTTAGCCAGTCCATCGGAGTGGATGCAGCAAAGGCTGGAGCGGCGCACGTTCAAACCACGCAACTGCTTTCAACTCCTGCCGAGTACTGGGGCGAAACCGAGTACGACTCGCGTGACCCTCAGACCCCGACCAACGACCCCGCAAAGGATCACAAGGGGCCGCTCACCCTCGCGATTGCACTCGAAAAAGGCGGCCTAAGCGACCCTCGCGTAAAGGTGGAAACAAGCCGCATGGTGCTGGTAGGCAATGCGGCCTACATCAGCAACGATGGGTTGCGTGTCTCTGAAGTCGGCCTCGACTTTGCAATCAACTCACTGAATTGGCTCATCAACCGCGAGCAACTCGCCGGCATTCCGCCCAAGAGTAAAGAGGCCATCAACCTCAGCTTGGACGAGCGACAAATGGGCAGAATCGCGCTGGCGGTCATGGGAGTGATTCCCTCCTTCATTGCAATCCTGGGGCTGATGGTTTGGTGGAAGCGCCGCAACTAGCGGCCAGCGAATCTGCGCCCAGCAAACGCATCGACAGCGCTGGCTCCGAAGACTGAATTTACGCTCCTAGAAAAATCACTTCATTACCAACCCACCCTCGCAGTCACGCTCGAAAGCATCCGGCTTCCGCGCAGCACTGGCGAGTTCGGTGATCCAATCTTCCGAAAAATCTCTACTTATGAAACCGCGCACCACTTTGACTCTGCTTGCCATCGGCGGCGCCTGCTTTGGTTACATTTGGTTTGTTGAGCGCAACCAAAAAACCACGCGCGAACTCGCGGACACCACCGCCAGAGTCGTTGAAATCGAACAATCCAAGATCAACGGAATCAGCATCAAAAACTCAGAAACCAGCATCGAACTGAGTAAAAAAGATGGCATTTGGAAAATAGAACAGCCTCTCGCGGACCGGGCGGATTCAACGGCCATCTCACAGCTGCTTTCAATGGTGGAAACCCTCCGCCACGACTCCCGCATCGATTTTCCATCCGCGCAAGCGGCAGAAAAGCTCAAGGAATTCGGGGTCACCGAATCCGACCTGCGCCTCAAAATTAAATCGGATTCCGGCAAGGAAACGGAGCTACTGCTGGGAAACGACAGCGCCATCGAGGGCAAGGTCTACGTGCGAGTGAACGGCTCCGACACCGTTTATGTGGTGCGCAACGCGCTCCGCAATCAGGTCACCAAAAAAGCAGAGGATTTCCGAGACAAGAAGCTCGCCGAAACAGCGCCCAGCTTGGTGTCCAAAGTGCATGTCAAAACTGCGGAAGGAGAGTTCGAGTTGGAACGCAAAAACACGCACTGGGACTTCGTGAAACCCCTGCGCGCACGCGCAGCGGACCAGAAAGTCAACGACCTGCTTGCCGGCGTCCTGAACGCGCAGGTAAGCCAGTTTCTTGCCGAAGCCCCCACCCCTGAACAAGCGCTTTCCGAACCACGAGCAACAGTCACGATGTCGGTGGAAGGAGAAAAAGAGCTCCTTGTGCTACTCGTGGGCGCAGCGCCCACCGGAGACGACGGCAAGGACAAGTGCTTCGCCAAGCTCTCATCCCGCGCAGCCGTCACCGTTTTGTCGAACGCCGCGCTCGACCCGCTCATTAAGGCGCGCCCGAACGATCTGCGGGATCGCAAGCTGATCCGGGTTGCATCCGACATTGTGGACCGCATCACCATTGAGCCGCATGGCAAGCCAAAGATCGTGGTCGCCCGCAAGGGCGAAAACTGGGTTCTCAAAAGCGGAGAGTCTGAAAGTACGATCAACGAGATCCTTGCTTCGAAGCTGCTTGCCGACCTTCAGTCGGCGGAGGCGACCAACTTTGTGGCAGACGTCGCCGCAGATCTTTCTCAATACCATTTAAGCGAACCCAGCCTCCGCGTGACACTGTCCTCTTACGCGAGTGAAAACAGGGTTGAAACCGATGCTGGCGAAAAGGTGCTGGCGAAATTGTTGTTCGGGCCGCCCGAAGGGGACAATGCCTACTGCAAACTGGACGACGAGCCCTTCGTGGTGGCCGCTTCGAAAAATCTGATCGGATCCATTCCAGCGGACGCGATTCTGCTGCAACCCCTGGATGTGGTGGATTTCAATCCGGACGATGTAGTGAAGATTTCCTCGCGGAAAGGGTCTGACACCACGGTCCTCGAGAAACGGGACGGAGTGTGGAAGGTTTCCGGCGAGGGTTCGGTGAACCTTCCCGCAGTGCAGGCCATGCTTAGCCTTGTGAGCCACCTGCGCACCCCCAAGTGGATCGGCCCCGTAGAGCCGGCTTCGCAGGGTTTGGAGAAACCGGAATTCGAGCTTCATTTTGAAAGCAAAAAGGGCGATCAAACCTCATCCCTCAAACTCTCGGTCGGATCGCCCTACGAGGGCGAGAATTCGCTGCATGCCACCGTCTCTTCAAAGCCCGGCACCTTCAGCCTAAATAAAGCGGACAAAGACATTCTTTCAGCGCCCCTCCTCCACCATCCTTAATTACTGCGCCGGAGCCGCCTCTCGCCCAGCCCCCGACGGACCGTGGCTTCCGGTGCGGGTTCGCTGGCAAGACCGCGGGACCGAGGATTGCTCTTAAGCACTTGCTTCCATAGGCTAGAGGGATGCCCACCCCTTACGGCCTCATTTCAACGCGTTCGATTCCTGTTCAACGCAGATTGGGAGCAGCGCTCATGGCGTTTGCCCTCGCGGCAATTTCGCTGGAGTCGGTTTCAGCCAACGAAGCGATGGCGCACACGTGCCGGTTGTGCTCCGGCGCTTTCGCTCCCGCCGCAGTTGATTCGGCCGCTTACCGCAAATACGCCCCGGATCGGAAGGTGGACATTCTCCACCTCGCACTCGACGTCACCCCCAACTTCAAAGCCCGCACCATTTCGGGATCCTCGACGCTGCGCTTCAAGCCGCTCGGTAATGCGCTCGAAGAATTCCGGTTGGACGCAAACGAGCTTTCCATTCGAGCAGTGCACTGTTCCCACAAAGGGTTCACCTACCAGATCACCGAGCGCGAAATCATTCTTTCATTTGAACCGCCCATACCCGTGGGCCAGACCTCAAGCGTCACCGTCGAATACAGCGCGGAACCAGCCAAGGGATTATATTTTCGCACAAAGGAAATGGGCTATTCGGCCACTCATCTTTGGACGCAGGGTGAGCCCTCTGAATCACGGCACTGGTTCCCCTGCTTTGATCATCCAGTGGAAAAATTCACGTCTGAAGTCACCTGCCATTTGCCTGCTGGAATGGTGGCTCTTTCCAACGGTCGGCAGGAGTCCAAGAAAAACGATTCAAACGGACTCACGGCCTTCCGTTGGGTACAGGAAAAACCGCATGTGAACTATCTCGTGACCCTGGTCGCTGGAGAATTCGAGCGAGTGCAGGACCTGCACCGCGACGTTCCACTGGAATTCTGGACAACGCCCGAAGAGCTGTCCAAAGCGCCATACTCGTTCCGTCACACCAAACACATGATGGAGTTTTTTGAGCGCGAACTCGGGGTCCTTTACCCGTGGGCGAAATACGGTCAGGTTGCGGTGCAGGACTATCACTGGGGCGGGATGGAAAACACCAGCCTGACCACGCTCAACTACAAGACACTATTCGGGTCCGACACGGAAAACCTTTTCAGCAGCGACAGCCTTGTTGCGCACGAACTGGCACACCAGTGGTTCGGAGACTTGGTGACATGCAAGGACTGGAGCCACATCTGGCTCAACGAGGGCTTCGCGACATTTTACGACTGGCTCTGGCAAGGCGCGCTTCACGGCAGGAACGAAACCCTTTACGCGCTGCATCAGGCCGCCAAGGGCATCCTTTCGAATACCAACGAAACACGCGGAATCGTGTGGCGCAAATTCGCCGAGGCGAATGAGATGTTCAACTACCTCGCGTATCCAAAGGGCGCATGGGTGCTGAACATGCTCCGGCAGGAGCTTGGTGCGGACCTCTACCGCGCCTGCATCACTGCGTATTTGAAAAAACATCAATACGGTTCGGTTACAAGCGACGACCTTCGCGCCGCGATCGAAACGGTGTCAGGCCGCAACTTCGACCGCTTCTTTGACCAATGGGTCCATGGCGTTGGGGCACCCGTGCTGGACGCCTCCTATTCGTGGGATGAGAAGACACACCTCGCCAAACTCACGCTCAGACAGACGCAGAAGATCTCCGAGGAAAGTCCGTTGTTTCAATTCCCACTCACCTTGCGGTTTGTCACAAAATCGGAGCGCATCGAACGAACCGTGCAGGTGCGGGACAAAGCGGAGGATTTTTACTTCCCTCTAAAGGAGGCGCCAGAAAGCGTCAGAATCGACCCTGAGCTCGGCGTGCTTGCAAAGATCGTTTTCAAGCCCAGCCGGCCCATGCTCTTTCACCAACTCGCGGACCAGTCGGACATCATCGGCCAGCTCCGCGCCCTCGACGAACTGGCGGACAAGCCCGATCAGGAGGCCGTTTCGAAAATCCAGTCCGCTCTCCAAACCGCGGATCACTACGGGGTGAGGATCCGAGCAGCCGAAGTGCTCAAGCAATCCCGTTCGGATGCGTCTCTGGACGCGCTCTGCGCTGCCGTACAACAGCCCGACGCACGCGTTCGCAACGCGGTTGTCTTGGCTCTTGGCGGGTTCTTTGACACAAAGGCGCAAAAGAGCCTGATGGAGGCGGTGCGCTCGGAGAAGAATCCGGGAATCGTTGCAACGGCCTTGCGCGCCCTCGGTCCTTATCAAAATCCAGAGGTCCGCGAGGTCCTGAGCGACTCTTTGCTCAGAGCCAGCTACCGGAACCGGATTTTAGAAGGCGCGGTCGCAGCGATCCGCATTCAAGATGATCCGCGCTTCGCTTCTGCGCTGACGGGAATCATCCAGAAGCGGCTCTCCGAATTTTCCGGCACTCTCGCAACGTCGGTGCTTGAGACGCTTGGATTCATCAGCCGTTACGAGCAAAACCGCGATACGGTTCGCGAAGCGCTGCTCGCACAAGTCGCTTCCCCCAGAGAAACGGTCCGAGTGGCAGCGATAGGCGGACTTGGCATGCTCGAAGACGCGCGATCCGTCGGCGTTCTGGAGACATTTGCCAGCGCCAGCCCCTCGAAGCCTGAAAAGGCTGCCGCGGACAGGGCGCTCGAAAAAATCCGGTCTTCGCGCAAAGGCAACGAAGAGCTCAAGGCGCTCAGGGAAGAGGTTGTAGAGCTCAAGAAAACAGGATCCGAACTCAAAAAAGACCTGGAGGGCGTTCGCAAGAAACTGGAATCCAAATAAGCCCTTTTTTTAGTCCCGTTTTTGAAACTGCGGAGCTGGACTTCGCCTGCACCGCGTTTGCCAAACCCGCCCAACCGGAAGATAATTGAAAATGCGCAAAACTCTCAGCGTCGCTCTTTCCGCCCTGCTCACCGCTATCGGAATTTTTGTGTTACCCCAGAAAGCTGAGGCCTTCGCAAAAAAGCCCAAAAACACCGTCCGTTTTTTTGTAGAGGTGGGCTCCATCAGCAAGGATCCGTTTTCCCTGCCGGTGACTTTGACGAATCCGACGAGGCATTCCTTTATGGAACGCGCCGCAAGCCTGGGGGAGAGGCATATCACGGCTGCGCACGTTTACCCGGTCGACAACGGCACCTGGGCGTGCCTCTTCAAACTCGACGACAGCGGCCGGCTTATTTTGCAGAACATCAGTTCCTCGAACCGCGGACGGGCGCTCGTCGCGTACGTTGGAAGCGAGAAGGCCGCAAGGCAGGTTCTGGATTTGCACATCGATCAGACTATCACGGATGGGATGATTCCGATTCCACGCGGGCTCACTTATGGGGAGGCGCTGCAGATCCAAAAACAATTTCCGCCGCTTAAACCGAGCAACGGCAAGTGAATTTCGCATCGTTGCTAGCAATCATTGCGCCGGTTTTTTTGAAAGTGCTTCTGGGTTCTTTTGCACGCCACGTGGGCTGGATGAAACCCGAGGGGGACTCCAGCCTGCTGAAGCTGACCCTGAACATTCTCTTTCCTGCACTCATTGCCGACTCGATCCTGGGCAACCCGCTTCTCGCGCGCCCGGGTGATCTTTGGCTGCCCCCTTTGCTTGGATTCGCCTTGGTGAACATCGGCATGGCAGCGGTGGCGCTCGTTCTCAAGCCCATCGGCCTGCCTGATCGCTCCCGCCGCGCCGGGATCGTCACGGCGGGCATCCACAACTATGGGTACCTTGTGATCCCGATTGTGAGCGCGCTTTTCGACAGGGAAACCCTGGGCGTGCTATTTCTGTTTAATGTTGGAGTGGAACTCGGCATGTGGATCATCGGTGTTTCCGTGCTTTCAGAGCATTCATCTCGCAACGTGTGGAAACTGGCGTGCAACGGGCCCACTTTGGCGATTTTCATCTGTACCGCTCTGAATTTGCTGCGGATCCGCGAGTGGACTCCGGAGTTTATCCTCAGCACCATCCACACCCTCGGACGAAACGCCGTCCCGATGGCACTGATTCTCACCGGCTTGACCGCCTACGATTGCATCCGCGAAAAAGACACGCACGGCACCCACTGGGTGGGCTTGATTACCGCCTTGTCAGCCCGGTTGCTCGCGCTCCCGCTGGTATTCCTCTCCATCGCAAAATGGCTGCCAATGACCGAACCGCTTCAGAAAGTGATCATCGTGCAGGCGGCGATGCCCGCAGCTTTATTTCCGATCGTCCTTTGTAAGGCTCACTCTGCGGACAGCCGATTCAGCTCCCAAATTGCGATCGGCAGCACGCTTGTCGGACTTGTCAGTATCCCGCTGTGGATCCGATTCGGAAGCGGCTGGATGGGGCATCCGTTGGGATGAGCGTTTTGGAAATCGCGGAACCGACCCTACCAATTGCCAATCCAACTCTTCATATTCGATGAAGAGTTCGCCACACTCCAAAGGTCGAAATTGATATTGCGTCCAGCAGACGCGTCGTCATTACCTCTCTCAATCAAAGTGAGACGCTTGGTGGAGTAGCCGTAAGGGCTTTTGGTGGAGCCCGAGTCCCACGGGTCACGAATATAACCAACACTTGAACCGGTCATTCTCAGCTGAACGGCCTTGAACTCCATGTAAACCGGAGGCGGATTATCCACACCCTCGTTGGCGTCCGACTTGCCGTTCGCATTCGCATCGCCGGAGATCATTTTGTAAAAGGCAAGATTCGCGTCGATGTACGAGGTCGGCCCGCCATCCCCGCCCGAGGAGAGCACGTCCGTTTCATCCGATCGCGGATAAACCGCGTTGTCAGTCTTGTAAGCCTCCGCGGCCGCCGCCATTGCGAAGACTTCGGTGGAGCAGCGGGAGCGCGCCGCCTTGTTGCTGGCGTAGCGTTGGATGCCCAAAACCAAACCCATGAGGGAACCCGCTACTGCGATCGAAGTCATCAGTTCGATGAGCGTAAAGCCATTGCTCGATTTGAAATTTCTTTTCATACGCCCCTCGGTTTCTTGCGGAAGGTTTCGTTTAGCTCGTGGCGTTGCCCATGTTCTTGAGCAATTCAACCATCGGCATGAACAAGGCCACAACGATTGTCCCCACGACGACCGCGAGGAACACGATCATCAGCGGTTCGAGCAAGGCCGTGAGAGCATCCACCGTGCTGTCCACTTCGTCATCGTAGACCTCTGCGATCTTCAAAAGCATGTCCGGCAACTGCCCGGTTTCCTCACCCACGTCGACCATCGAAATCACCATCGCAGGAAACACTCCGCTCGCTTCCAGCGGAGTCACGATGGACTCCCCTTCCTTGACCGCGTCATGCACTTTCATGACCGCCTCCGCAACGATCGAGTTTCCGGCGGTTTCACGGGTGATCAGCAGCGCCTGCAAAATTGGAACGCCGCTAGTGACCAATGTTCCGAGTGTCCGTGTAAAACGGGAGATGGAGCTTTTGCGCATCAAATCGCCGAAGAGCGGGAGTTTCAAAACTGTTTTATCGATCAAGACCCGCCCCTTCTCGGAGCTATTGAGACTCTTCCACCCAGCCACGCCACCGACCGCGATGAGCACCAGAATGTACCAGTTGGACACGGCAGTGGCGCTCAGGCCCATCACAAACCGAGTCAAATCCGGGAGCGGCTTGTTCCCGAGCAAATCCTTAAAGATCTGCTCAAACTTGGGCACGATGAACGTCAGCAAAAAGACCAGAATCAGCATCGCAATCCCGAGCACGATCACCGGGTAGGTCATCGCGGACACCACCTTGTTTTTGAGTTTCTGAGCCTTTTCCTGAAACTCAGCCAAGCGGTTCAACACCACTTCCAAAACCCCGCCCAATTCGCCCGCCTTCACCATGTTTACAAACAGGCGAGAGAAAACGCGGGGATGCTGTCCGAGCGACTCTGAGAAGGTACTCCCCCCTTGGACAGACTCCGAGAGATTCAAAATAATGCGGCGCAACACCTCGTCTTTTTCCTGCTTGCCCAAAACCTCC
>CAMDSZ010000118.1 GCA_945906945.1 Akkermansia muciniphila | reverse complement strand
CTGGATCACTCAAATCGCCTTTTTTCATGCTGAAGGCCACTTGAGAAAACTCGGGTACCATCTGCTCTTTGGTGAAAAAATTGAGGTCACCGGAATTCTGCTTCGCGCTAGGGTCCTCTGAAAGCTCTGCCGCAAGTTTGTCAAAAGCTTCACCCGCTTTCACACGGGCCACAATTGCTTCCGCCGCCTTCTTTTTTTCCGCCACTACGGACTCTTCAGCGTCCTTCTGGAGCGCAACCAAAATATGACTCGCGCGGACTTGCTCCGCTTTTTCGAACTGCTGTGGGTTTTTCTGAAAAAACTCTTCGGCTTCCTTGTCGGTGGCCTGCGGTGCATCCTTGATTTGGCTCTCAACCCACTCCTGTTGACGGATCGAACCAGTGACGTCTTCGCGCAGCTTTCCCACGGTTTGCCCGGCTTTTTTGAGCTGCTCCTCGAAAGCCTCAGGAGATGGAAACCGACTTTTAATCTGCTCGATTCGTGCATCCACTTGTTCATCTTTAACCTCAACTGCTGAAGCGCGGGATGACACAAGTTTCTCCAGAACTAATTCGTTCAAAAGCATCTTGTAACCCTCTGCCTTCTGGGCCGCAGGCAATTGGTCAGCAGGAATCCCCTGCCCTGCAAGGACCGTGGCAAGGGCCTGCTCCAACTCCTCCTTCTTGATCTCTTTTCCCTCAACCACTGCCACAACATCAGGCAAGGGCGCTTCCGCCTTCGGCGGATTCAAAAGTTGCTGCAAGGTGTCCGGAGCAAACTCCGCGGGCTTCTGCGCTTGGGATGCTGACGAGGTCGACTCGGCACCCTTCGCCCCCTCCATCGGAGGCGTCCCAGTCTGAGAAGCGGCGGCAGCAGAGGAATTCGGCTGCGTGTCGGAAGGCTTACACGAAGTGAAGCCAAGAACCACAGGCACGACCAGGGCGGACACACCGGAATTTCTCAACAGGCTGAATGGCGATTGAGTGAAGCGTTTGGATTTCATTTGAGCCCCGCACCCTCGCATGCACGTAGTCATTTAGCCAGCGCTGAAGTGGGAAGATCAAAAACCGAGTCTTCCGTCGAGTAATCCCAACGCTTACTCCGACTAGGGCGGCTTCCATTGACTTCAACACGCCTGTCCCTATCCTACCCGCAGTGGATCCGATCACTGAAACAGCGCCAGAGCTCGATAAAACCCTCGCGCTCAAACTCGCCTTTGAACCAATCATTGAACCGCTCAAGGTTGTGGAGCAACGCATTCGCGACCAGGCGCGGGCCTTTGATCCGTCGGTAGAAGCGTACGTGGCCTACGCGATTGAGAGCCACGGCAAAAGGCTGCGCCCCGCGGTTGCGCTGCTGTCCGGGGGAGCCACCGGGGCGGTGCTCAGCAGCCACTTAAATCTAGCCGTGGTGGTGGAACTTATCCACGCCGCCACTCTGGTTCATGACGACATCCTCGACCATGCAGATAAGAGGCGCGGCCAACCCACAGCAAACGCCCGCTGGGGCAACTCCATGGCTGTCCTGCTTGGAGACTGCCTGTTTGCGCACGCGCTTCGACTAGCCACTGCCTTTGAGGACAATCGAATGAGCCGAAGGCTCGCAGAGGCAGCCAGCGAGGTTTGCTCTGGGGAAATGATGCAAACCAAACGCCGCTTCGATATGCAACTCAGCGTCGAGGATTACATCAGAATTCTTGAGAAGAAGACCGGCGCCTTATTCGCGGTAGCAACAGAACTAGGAGGTTTCCTCAATGGAGCATCGCCGGAGGTCCAAACCGGGCTACATCAGTTCGGGATGCGTTTGGGGACCGCCTATCAAATTTACGACGACTGCCTAGATTTGGCTGGAGATGAGGGCAAAGCGGGCAAGACACTTGGCAGCGATTTACGCCGCGGAAAGTTAACACTCCCAATTCTTCACCTGCTCCAATCCAGCGATCCGGAGGAGAGCGCGCGCCTGAGCAAAGTTATTTTGGAAGGCAAGCCAGAGGATTTCACCAAGCTGGTTGAAACTGCAATTGAAGCCGGAGCCCTCCGATACGCGGTGACTGCCGGAAGGCAAATGCTCAATGACGCCAGAGAGCATCTGGATGGAATCCCGCATTCCAATTTTAAAGAATCTCTCAACAGCCTCTGCGTAACCTTGGACGGCATGATTGCGCCGATGGCCCAATAAGTCACCGATCAGCAGACTTGTGAGTCGACAAACTCCAACTCCACAGGAGATGGAATCAGCCCGGCCTCATGAGCGCGGGAAAGAAATTCGCGTATCGCCCGCTTACCGATATCACCATAGTCGAGGGTGAAATCGTTGACGTACATGCCTATGAATTTGTCCGCCAGCGGCGTGTCCATTCCCCTGCCCAAAGGCAAAGCGTGCGCAACGCCTGCAGCCCGATTCTGTAAGCCGTACGAGATACTGTCGTGCAAAACCTGATTGATGCTGCTGCGCTCCGCAGGAGTGAAGTCTTTTCGGATCACATTGCCCCCCAAGGGAAGAGGAAGCCCCGTCATGGTCTTCCACCACTCGCCAAGATCGAGCACCTTATCAAACCCCTCAGCCTCGTAGGTCAGCTGCCCCTCATGAATAATCAAACCAACGTCCGCCGCGCCGGAAGCCACAGCTGAAAAAATTTCATCGAAAGGAACAACCACATGCCGCGCCTCAGGAAGGAACAAACGCAGGCTTAAAAAAGCGCTCGTCATCAACCCTGGCACCGCAATCAGTTTATCCGATAACCAAGATGGCACTGACGATGGATCTCTTGGGAAGTCCACACCCTTCTTGACGACAAGCATCGGCCCATAACCATCTCCCATGCTGGCGCCGCAGGGCAAAAGCGCGTACTTATCCAACACGTAGGCATAGGCGTGAATGGAGATCGCTGATATCACCAATTCGCCCCGGGTAGCCCGTTCATTGAGGGTCTGAATGTCTTGGAGAATGTGCTCAAAACGCCATCCCTGAGTATCGATTTTGTTTTCTGCCAATGCGAAAAACATGAATGCGTCGTCAGGGTCCGGCGAATGCCCAAGGGTGAGTGTTTCGTTTCGAGCCATTCCTTAAGACAGACTCTAAAACCAGCGCAGTAGAAAGCAAAAAAGCCCCCTCGCCGACAAATGTCACCGCATTGATCCTAGACGGGCTGCTGCTGGGTGAGGCAGTGAAAGGCTCCCAGCCCCCAAATCAACTCGGTGCAATCAATCGGCACAACCAATCTGGAGGGAAATGCATTGCTCAAAACTCGTATCGCTTCGGCATCTCGCACATCTGCAAAAACCGGCAGCAGCACAACGCCGTTGGCAATATAGAAATTGGCGTAACTCGCAGGCAACCTCAACCCATCGCGCTCAATCCGGGCCGGCATTGGTAACTGTGTGATATTTACTGCACCGCCATCCTCTAATCGCATGCCGCGTAGAAGGTCCAAATTCGACTTGAGCGGAAGATAATTTGCGTCATCGGGATCCTCCTCAACCACGGTCAGGACCGCTGTTTCATTCACAAAACGCGTGATGTCGTCTACATGCCCATCAGTGTCATCTCCTTCAATCCCGTCTCCGAGCCACACCACGTTTGACACACCCAGATAATCGCGAAGATAACCTTCAATCTGAACCTCACTGAGGTGAGGGTTTCGATTTGGATTCAAAAGACAGCTTCTAGTGGTCAGAAGCGTTCCCAGACCGTTGACGTCGACGGATCCGCCCTCCATCACAATCCCTGGCTCGTACACAGGGAGGCCAAGCGCCTCGGCCACACGCGTTGGAACGGCATCATCCAAGTCATGCGGAGGGTACTTGCCACCCCAGGCATTATAACCCCAATCAATCACCGCACACTGCGGCGGTTGCTGCCTTTTCACAAAGATAGGGCCATGATCGCGACACCACGGCTCATAGGCGGGATGTCGGTAAAAACGAACATGTCCGTCACGCGCGCCGCAGCGTGAGAGTTGCCTGCTCACCTCGTTCTGATGAGCAGCATCCCACACGTTAATACATACAGGTTCCGAATCCGAAAGCGCATCCACCATTTTAGCAAACGCTGGCATGACCAGTTCGTATGCGTCAGGAAACGAAATGCCGTCCGGCCTTGGCCATGAGAGCCATGTCGCGGCGTGTGGTTCCCACTCCGCTGGCATTCTATACCCAAGCGAGGCGGGAACTCCCTGCGAGCGGTCACGAAGCTCAAACATTATCGTCCTCCAAGAAGCGCTGGTTCATGCCGTCATATGCGTCGATCCGACGGTCGCGAAAAAACGGCCAGTGCGTTCGCTGAGTGTCCAGCGCATCCAAATCCAACTCCACTACCAAAATTTCCTCCGCCGCTACCGATGCCTTTTGGATGATTTGCCCCGAGAAATCAGCGACGAAACTCTGCCCCCAAAACTCAATGCCAGGGCCACCATCTGGCGCCTCATGCCCGACCCGATTCGGCACCGCCACGTAGCAACCGTTGGCTACTGCGTGACTGCGCTGAATCGTTTCCCACGCTCCGTGCTGACGGTCTCCGTGCTGTGCTTTCTCGGAGGGATGCCAACCGATTGCCGTCGGGTAAAAGAGAATCTGCGCTCCCCTGAGCGCAGTCAGCCGCGCCGCCTCGGGATACCACTGGTCCCAGCAAATGCACACACCAATGGTTGCGTAGCGGGTCTTCCACGCCTTGAAGCCAAGGTCACCCGGTGTGAAATAAAACTTCTCGTAAAAGAGTGGGTCATCGGGGATGTGCATTTTACGGTACTTCCCCAGAAACTTCCCATCGGCATCGATCACCGCCGCAGTATTGTGATACAAGCCTGCTGTGCGCCTCTCGAAAAGCGATGCGACAATCACCACTTCAAGCTCCGCAGCCAAACGGCACAACAAATCAGTTGTCGGCCCCGGGATTTCCTCCGCAAATCCGAAATACTTGTGGTCCTCGATTTGGCAAAAATACTGGGAGGTAAAGAGCTCCTGAAGGCAAACAATCTGAGCCCCCTTTTCCGCCGCCTCACGGACGCGCTGCACGGCCTTCTGCAAGTTTTCTTGCAAATCAGCAGAGCATTTCATCTGCACTAAGCCGACTCTGACTTTTTTGGGGTGGTTAGACATAAAAAGATTTTGGACGCCGACAGGCAACGGAACGCCGACGCATCATCAGGAACCTATTCGCAACCCACAAAGAAAAGCAAGTAGCCCCCCGTTCGAGACAGATCAGCATACAGCGTTCCAGCCTTGGATCACGCAAGGCACTGTTCTTTTCGAAGTCAACTTGTCACCGTCCTTTTACGGCGCCGCTACAATCGTCACACTCTCCACCAAAACTCGCTCGGTGGGTTTGCTCAACTCCCCCCCGCGATTAGGAGCCACTGGAGTTTCACCGATTTTCGCCAACACATCGTCGCCCTTGATAACACGCCCAAATGTCGTGTACTTGCCGTCCAAGAAAGCGGCTGCATCCAAGCAGATAAAAAACTGCGAGCCGGCGGAATCAGGATCCATACTTCTCGCCATGGAAATGACCCCGCGCTCGTGTTTTTTTGGGTTGAACTCAGCTTTGATCTTGTAGCCGGGGTCGCCCGTGCCAAAACGCTCCTCGTTTGCCACATCCTTTGTCAGAGGATCTCCACCTTGAATCATGAAGCCTTTGACAATCCTATGGAAAGCGGTGCCGTTATAAAATCCTTCGCGGGCTAGCTTTTTGAAATTCTCGACTGTCTTAGGAGCTACATCCCCCCAAAACTCGACCGTCATCTCCCCCTTTGAAGTCTTTAGTACCGCAACCTCTTTTACAACCGGTTGTGAGGCGGGCGCAGGGGCGGTCGGCGCGGCGGGGGACTGTGCCAGTGCTGGAGACCAGAACGCGAATAACGACAAAGCCAGGGAAGGGAGCAAGGTGTATTTGGACATGAGGCCCGATACCCTGAACCAGCCTAGGTTGTCACGAGGAAATGTTTCTGATCAACCCGATAAATTCCAACAAAACGCTACGGAGCTATTCCCCTCTGGAAGATTCATCGATAGCGTGCAGCGGATGGAAGACATCCGAATCATTCTCAACACCTCAAGCGGCCCGATCGAAGGCACATTGTTCGCCTCGAAAGTTCCGATCACCACCTCAAACTTCTTGAATCTCGCAAAGCGCGGATTCTACAACGGGGTAACGTTCCACCGGGTCATCAAGGACTTCATGATTCAAGGCGGTGACCCCACCGGCACAGGCCGCGGCGGGCCGGGATACCGCTTTCCGGATGAGATCGACAAATCCCTCAAGCATTCGAAACCCGGAATGTTCTCCATGGCGAATGCAGGCCCCAATACAAATGGGAGCCAGTTTTTTATTACCCACGTCCCTACGCCGCACTTGGACGGGAAACACGCCGTTTTTGGTGAAGTTACCAAAGGTCAGGACGTGGTAGACAAAATCAAACAGGGAGACACCATCGATTCGATTGAAATACTCGACTCAACGGACGCGCTGTTCGAGTCCGAGAAGGATCTGATCGCAGCGTGGAACGAAGAACTGGACGCGAAATAAGAGGCCTCAGGAATTTGCGTGCGCCTAATGGGTGCCCCCCTCGGCATGAGACACATCTTGCCGTGGGGGAGGCGCGAGCCGGTGAGCTTAGCGTCTGGCCAGCTTATGAAACAATGCGGCTCCACCCGCCAAAAACACCACATTTGGGGTCCAGATAAGCCACTCCGGATGCCAGTCGGGTTTGCTCTTCACCCAGCCGACCATGAGCATTAGGAAGAAATAGCTGAAGGCGACAATCAGACTCAGAAGAAAACCAACTGAAGTCTCCTTTCGCTGAGCGGTGACCGCTAGGGGGAGAGCAATCAGGCCAAGCGCGATGGAGGCCAGTGAAATAGAAAATCGCCGACTCAATTCGGTTCGCATTTCGAACAAGTCCATAGGCGTGCGTGCAGACAAAGGGTCTGCAGCCTCATTTGATTGTACCCCGGCGTTTATGTGGGTGACTAACTCACTGACGGTGTAGGCTCTGACCGACTGTCTACCCATGTTTTTCTCGAACATATCCTGCAGAGAAATCGGCATGACACTGCGTTGAACCGTGATTCCCTGCCGGATTCTCGACAGAGACTGCGTGTTTAAGTGATCGCGCTCTTCATAGCGGGCATCAAAAATTTCAAGCATCAACCTGTGGTTTTGTATGTCGCTCTGCAAATTGCCGCGTTTTGCAAAGATCACCTTCTTGGGATCGTTTTTTGCATCTAACTCAAAGACCAGAAGGTTGAAGAGTTCCTGCCCCTCACTTCGTTCAACGTAAATTTTATGCCCGGGAAAACCATCGATCACCCTGTCATTTTCAAACATCGATAACGGCTTCTGGATTGCCAGATCGTAGAGTGCCCTCTTATAGCGGACCTGTGCTCTTGGAGCCAAGTCGCCCACCATCCAGAAGCAGATCCCCGCACAGACCAAAGCGATAACCGCCGCCATTTTGGTTATCCGCAAAAAGCTCACTCCACTTGATCGCAATGCTATGAGCTCACACTCAGCCGACATTCGACCAAATACGAGAAGCACAGCGATCAGAAATCCCCAAGGCAGGGTGTAAACGAGGGAGTACGGTAAAATGTACCCCAAAAAAATGAACACTATCTCAACGGACGCACCCTTGCTTACGAGCAATTCAAAAAGCTGCTTGAACGCGTTCCCTAGAACCAAAACCACGCTCAGCACGGAAACCGACACAAACGTGGTAAAAGCCAACTGCCACCCCACATAACGATCAAGGATCCTCATGCTTCGATCCGATCGTTCAACTCATTCCGAGGTGGCCGGCATCCGCGCGACTGGAAAATCACAACCAGATCGACATTCCCTCTCGGGCGGCATCCACCCGAAGGCCCCATCCATTCGCTTTTACGATGTCTCTGGATTTTTTGAGAAGCTGATTTACACCCGCATCATCACGGGTGGGGTCGTGGTGAAATAACACCAGCCTTTCAACTCCGGACTGTGCCGCCAGCTCAGTGATGTCCTCGACGCAGGAGTGTCCCCACCCCACTCGGTTCTTGTACTCTTCTCTCGTGTACTGGGCATCATGGATGAGCACCTTACACCCACTCATTGTCGACATAAGCCGAGCCCGGAGATGCTCGACAGTTTCCCGAGGCAAATGGGTCGCCTGCCCGTCATGATTAAGCTCGTTGTCGGAAATATACACCACAGCTCCAGCGGAAGTCTCAAAACGGAATCCGGCACATTTGCCTGGATGATTGGTGAAGAATGCCTCCACGCCAACTGGCCCGCAGTGAAAGCGCTCGCTGACCTCCTCCACCTCGGGATGCCCCGGCATATCAGCCATGGAAATCGGGAAGTACGATGAATCCATCTGCATTGCCAAAACGTCAGCCAAATTGTGCCTGACCGCTTCATACCCCACTACTCTCAAATGATTGGTCGGCACATAAGCCGGCCGGAAAAATGGCAGCCCTTGGATATGATCCCAGTGCGTGTGGGTGATGAGCAGATGCATATCCAGCGGCTTGCCCTTCGATTCAAGAATGAGTTTTTCACCCAAAGGACGGATCCCGCTCCCTGCATCCAAAATGATCGTCTCGCCATCCGCAGTGAGCTCCACACAGGAAGTGTTGCCCCCGTAAAACGCCGTTGATGGCCCCGGAGACGGAATGGAACCCCGAACACCCCAAAAAGTGATACTGACTTCCGACTTACCATCTTTCACCGTTGCTTCCGCGTCGATGACATCAGCAAAATCATCTGCGAAGGAAAGGCTCGGAACAATCACGACAGGTACCTTTGTCGTCTCAGCAACCGACCCGAGCCACTCGTTCACCGCATCAACCGAAATTGAGACCGAGTCGATCAAGATCGCTTGGACGTCCTTCCCTGAAGGAGCATCACCCTTCGAAAGTGACTCGACGCTGGCCACACTCCAACCGCGTCCGAGCAGGGTTCCCTCCATGACTACGCGCCAGTGCGGGTCGGACGAGACTAAAATTGCATTTTTCATCTATAGATTGCAACCATCACCAAAGGTCGGGCTTTTGACAAGCGCTAGAATCGCAGAGCGGCCGCAAGCGCCAGCATTAGTTTAGTCGACGCGCTTAACAAACATTAACGGAAGCGTAATATGCTTTTTAAATCATACCGCGACCTACCATATCAAAAACGTGCTGCCGTACCGCCTCCCGCCACCCCCTTGGATGAATACCCGTCAGAGAAGTGAACTTAGCCGTAGCCATCGCACTGTAAGGTGGCCGTTTTGCCACAAAAGCCTTCAGATCAGACATTTTCAGGCCGCCTACCATGCGGGCTTTGAGCTCGAGTCCAGCCTCTACCGCACAGTCCAATGCGTGCTGCCCGTACTCCTGCCAGGAACAAACCCCAGCATTACTCATATGGACGACACCGCCGCCCTCGATTCCGCGGAGGAAATGCCACAGGTCGGCGCACACATCCATGGTGTAAGTCGGGGTCGCCCATTTGTCAGCGACCGCCTCAACGCGATCCTCCTTCTTTGCACGCACAATCACCTGATCGACAAAGCTAACCCTATCCGGACCGAAAACCCAAGACACTCTCGCGACCCAGTTCCTCGGGGATGCCGCAAGCGCTTCGACTTCCCCGGCAAGCTTTGATTCACCATAGACGCTGATTGGATGCGGAGCATCGGCTTCGGAATAGGGAGTCGTCGCGTTTCCATCAAATACGTAGTCGGTGCTGACATGAATGAGACGCGCATTTTTTTGAGCGCACACACCTGCCATCGCTGCAACGGACTCCGCATTAATTCGAAAAGCCTCTTCCCTGTGAGACTCGCAGTAATCAACATTTGTAAGGGCAGCACAATTGACGAGCACCTCGAACTCAAGACCAGCCAAACGTTCTTGGACCTCGGCGACTTTGTCTAAAGAGAACGCAGTTCGATCCATGGCCAAAACATCCTGTCCACGTGCGCGCCATTCACGCGCCAACGCTGAACCCAAACGTCCACCGGCTCCTAAAATTAAAATTGCGCCCATGGTCCGATTCCCGTCAGAACCGTCCGTAGTAATCAAGCGGCGATTTGGAAATTTCTCCCTATGATTCTAAAATCTACGAAAGAATCGCCCACAAAACGCTCTGGACTTCGCTAACCTCCAATAGATCCAACGAGCCCTGCGGCGCGATCAGTACACGAGCCGTCCCATTCAAAGGTGCCCATATCTGCGGGTCTGTGGGCCCGAACAGCAAAAGACTCTTCACTCCAACCGCACTGGCGATGTGAGAAACTCCGCTATCATGACCGCAAAAAAAATCGCACTCCCCGAGAATCGCAGCGAGTAGCGTGAGAGGTAAATCACGAGCCACCCGGAATCGATTCCCTTGCCATCCTGTTTGAAGCCTTTGCAACACCTCCCCATCGGCTTCTCCACCGACAAGAACAAGCTCAGCGTCTGGGTAAGCTTCAAAAAAGTGCGCTCCCAGCATCCGCCACCTTTCGACCGGCCAATTTTTTTTACTACTCCCACTTCCCGGATGAATTGCGAGGCGCAACGCGGGCTCTGCCACAGCTGCATTTCGTTTGGAATCGATCCCCAACCAATCCCTCGCAAAGCTCAAGTCGGCGTCAGATGGAAAAATCTTCGTTTCATGATCATCCAAGTAAAGCGCCAAAGATTCGAGCGGTGCCGCCCATTCGCGAGCTGCGTGTACTTTCAAAGGCCGACGAAATGCTGGTAGGAAGTGGCGAACCCCGCAGCTTCTAACGTTAGCCTCAAAGATTCCGTCTGGGTCAAAAAGAAAACTTACAACCTGCTGGAAGCTCCGGAAATATTCGGACAATTCGGGATTCAATTCCGCGTTCTTTGCAAAGAATCCCGCCAACGGACCGTACTCAATGGACCGCACTCTGTTTACGTAAAAGCGGCGGTCTGCCAGTGAGGCGATGTGTGGATATCCAAGCAACTCGATCCAGGCAGTCGGGAATGCATTGCGCAACAATCCAAGAGCTGGGAGCGTCAGCACAAAATCTCCTATCGCGCCTCCTCGGATGACCAAAATCCGCGACTGACTTTCAGTCCCCGCCGAACTTTCGTTAGGGCGATTCATCATCATGCCCGCAGGCCTAGGGCTTACGTCGCACTGTGTACGCAGCCTTTTGATTCAACGGAGCAGACCCGTCAGAGGAACGGAGTGCCGCGAAATTGAAGTCATAGACAAAGTTCTCCCGCATTTCTGAGAGCTT
>CAMDSZ010000117.1 GCA_945906945.1 Akkermansia muciniphila | reverse complement strand
ATCATTCCAACTCACCATCACTACTGGATGCTCGTCATTCTGCTCGAACTCCGCGCTAGGCTGCCTCCAATCCGGCAGTCCTTCCGCTCTTAGATAGAGCTTCCATTCCCCAACAGTGAATTCCGTCTTGCTCAGCAAAATTTTTGTTCCTGGGACCGGCAGCATTTTCGCCTCCAACCGCCGAACAAGCTCAGGGACCACACTCAAGTCTTTCTTACGATTCTTCCAGAAATCTCCCAACCCGCTCGAAAGCGCCATGGCTTCGTACTGCCTTCCCTGCGCATTCAATTCTTCAAACAGACGCGCCTTCGCTTTCACATCGCCAGCTTCCTTCACCACCTGATTCATCAACTCCTCCGTGAGCTTCAGGTTCTTCTCCGCCTGCTCGTCGCCGCGCGCCAGACGGTATTCCTTCACCGCCTCCGGCCACCTGACCATCACCTGCAGCACGTTTCCAAGAATCCGGTGATACTCCGCCACCTCGGGCTGGAGATCCACCGCGCTTGAAGCCGCTTCCAGCGCCTCCTCCAAATTTCCACCCTGCATCGCATCCGCCGCACGCAGCGCAAACGTCGGTGCACTCGCACGCAGCCGCTCCAACGCCGCGCTCGCCTTGCGCCCCTCCACCACCACCTTTGCGCTGAATCCGCTCACCACCACGAGCATTGCCGCCGCGGCTCCCGCCAACACCTTGTTGCGCCCAACCCAAAGCGTCATCCGCTTCCACGCTCCAGCATCTTCCGCCTGCGTCGCGAATCCGCTCTGATACCGTTCAATATCCGCCGCGAACAACTCCACGCGCGCGTACCGCTTGCTACGGTCCGTGCTCATCGCCTTGAGCGTCACCGCCTGCAACGCCTCCGGTATCTCCGCACCGATGGCGGATGGCGCAGTCACTGCCACGCTCCCCTTGCCTCCGCGCCCGGTGACCATCGCGCTGATCGCCCCGTTTTTCACCTTGGTGAGCACTTCGTCGAGCGTTGTTCCTTCAATCGGTGGACGCAGCGTGAGGATCGCATAAAGAATCCCGCCCAAACTGTAGATGTCACTGCGCTGATCCAGCTCCGCCACCATTCCCTCTGCTTGTTCAGGCGACATGTACTGCGGCGTGCCCATCACTTCGCCCTCCATTGTCATGCCATAGTCTCCGGTGTCATTGATCCGCGAATTCACAGCACCGTCGCTCTCCTGTTCACCCAGCACTTTTGCGAGGCCCCAGTCCATCACCAGCACCTCCCCGTACTCGCCCACCATGATGTTTTCAGGCTTCAGGTCCCGGTGCAAAATGCCCTTGCTGTGCGCAAACATCATCGCATCGCACACCTTCCGGAAAATCGTGAGCAACGTAGTACGCTGATAATCCTTGATCGCCGAGGCATCGCCACCCCGGATGGAATTCAACACCGCTTGAAGCGTGCGGCCTTTCACCAGTTTCATCGAATAAAACGGACGACCCTGCGCATCCACGCCGATGTTATGAATCGGCACGATGTTCGGATGCGCGAGCTGAGCGAGCACTTTGGCTTCCTTTGCGAATCTCGGATCCTCGCCACCTTCGCTAACACTGCTCACCTTCACCGCAACCTGACGTTCCAGCTGGGGATCTTCCCCAAAATAAATCTGCCCCATACCGCCCCGGGCGATTTCGCGCACGAGGGTGTACTTCCCTTGCAGCAGAGCCTCGTTTGCCGCAATCGGACTAGCAGGCTCAGACCGGACAGACGCAGACGAGTGCGTTTGGGTCCTCTGCGGAATCGTCACATCCATACTCGCCTTGCTCTTTGTGAGCGGACGCTGAGCGATCGTGATATCCATCGAACTTGGCGTTCGTGAAACTGGCGCGACCTTCGGAGCCTCCACCGCCTTTGGCTCCACCACCGCCTTGGGCTCCACCACGAGCGTCACCTCACCCAACTGCACGGAGGCCGGATACTCCACCTGCACGCGTCCGGTGATGCTGTGCCCGTTGACGAGGGTCCCGCCGTCGAGCTCCTCCACCTGCAATCCCGCCTCACCAATCCACACCCAAGCATGCCGCGCCATCACCCCATTGCCAACCACGGTGAACACATCGGAGGCGGCCTCCGTACCAACCACAAAATGCGCCTCGCCGGTCTCAATCGAACTTAAAATGCCGGAAGGTCCATGAAGGGTGATTGACCATTGTCGCATGGCAAGCACGCTAGAGCGCGCGATCTCGTGTTCAACTGCAAACAAACCGCTTCCGGTGGATTCTGGGAGAGCCGGAAGGATGCGAGGGAACGTTTCCTCTGCTCAATACTCAAGGCTAGAAAGTCAGATCTGATGGTTGGCGAATTCATTTACTGACTGCAAAAGGGCTAGAGGCGCGACCTCTTGGTGGCCTCGATCCGTCGATCGCCCCCTGGGACCGCGTAGCCCCAGCTGCGCCCAGACGCGGATTGCACCCAGTAGGTAACCCAGTAGGTAGCCCAGGAGCAAAGCAGCCGAGGGAGGCAAGCCATCCCGAAGTGAGCGTGTAAGCGCAGCTGGTGCTGTGCGCATCGCAAGGATGCCGTGATTTGTTCGGGGCAGATTCAAGCGCTCCTTCAGCGCTCAGCAAAGCCTCCAATCACCACCGCTTCAGGCCCGCATCTGCTCACAGCTTCTTGTCGCTGCGCGCGCTTCGAAGGTGGATGGTTTTGTGCTCCAGATCGTGCACCGCTCTGATGTAACGCACCGTGCGACTGCGCGCGCGCATCAGCACCGAGGTCGTCACCGCTTTTTTACCGGTGACTTTCACGCCCGGCAGCAACGGACTGTCGCTAATTCCGGTGGCGCAAAAAATCGCGCTTTCGCCGGACACCAAATCGTCCACGCCGAACACGCGCTGCAACTCTTCCGCTGAGACCTCATTCAGGATCTGCGCCTTTTCCGCATCGTCCTTTGGCCACATCTGCAGGAGCATCCCTCCTCCAAGCGCCTTCAATGCCGCTGCCGTAAGGATACCCTCCGGCGATCCTCCAATCCCAAAATAAATGTCCACTCCGGAATCCGGCATCGAGGGCGAAACCGCCGCCGTGATATCGCCGTCGGAAATCAGCCGCAGAGCAGAGCCCGCACGGCGGATTTCGCGGATGAGATTCTCGTGGCGCGGACGGTTCATGGTCATCACGACCAGTTCCGGCACGCGTTTGCCAAGCGCATCTGCGACGAGAGCCAAGGTTTTTTCCAAGGGCGCCTCCAAGCTCAGTGGCTCCATCCCCTTTTCAATGGCGCGCACCACGTCGGGGCCGAACGCCAGTTTTTTTGAATAGAACGCTGGAAGGTTCATCATCGCCCGCCCGTTGCCGGAGTTCGTCTGGCTGGCCGCGATGACGGAGATGGAGTTGGGCAGGCCGCTTGCGATGTTGGACGTCCCGTCAATTGGATCCAGTGCGATGTCGAAGCTCGGGGAACCGGGCTTCCATGTGCCAAGGTGCTCCCCAAGAAAGATACCCGGAGCGTTGTCCTTGATGCCCTCGCCGATCACAACTTCGCCGCAAAGATCAACCAAGTCGAACACCCCGTAGATTGCATCACAAGCGGCTGCGTCGGCGAACTCCTTCTCTCCGCGCCCCAACCATGAAAGGGAGTTGAGCGCGGCATTTTCGGTCGCGCGCACGAATTCGAATTCGATTGTGCGCTCTGCATCACTTTGCGAGAGGGAGACTGTGTGTAACATAAAACAAGAAACGATTCCTTATGCACTGAGCCGAGCCGGAAGCCAAATAAATCCTGACGCTTCCGCCTAAAAAGCGCGAGTGCACTGGCGTTGAAAGCCCGGCCCAGTTCTTTAGTAATCTCCAAACGCACTCCCACCGGATGCACGCGGGCGCGAGATCCCCAAGAATTCCGCGCACGCATCTGCGCTTACGCGCCAAGCCTCCCCGGATCGCTGCATTTTGCTAGGAAGTTGTCACCCGCAGCGGGCCGGAGGTCTCGCGCCTCACAAACGTTGTGGAAAACAGCGCCTGCTCCATGTGCGGCTTGGGCTGCACCCCTTCGATCCGCTCGAACATCAGGCACCACGCGCGCCGCGCCATATCCTGAAGCGGCTGCGCAATCGTCGAAAGGCTCACGGGCAAATATCTGCCGATTGGCGTGTCGTCGACACCCACCACCGAAAGGTCCGCAGGCACCCGCAACCCCAGCTCCGAAGCAGCTCGCAGCACGCCCATCGCCCCAAGGTCGTTCAAGGCGACGATCGCCGTGGGCCGCCGCGGGGCGGTGAGAAGCTTTCGCGCGATCGCATGCGCATCGCTAATCTCGGGTCCGCACCGAACAATTTCGTAGCTACTGGGGCTCAGATGCCTGTCGGCGAGCAGTTCCTTGAAAAAATGCGCCCTCTGCCCGTCGGCCTGACCGTCGGCAAGCGCGCACACAAACGCGTACTGGCGGTGACCCGAGGTGTACAAGTGCTCGATCGCGTCCCTCAACCCGCTTCGAAAATCCGCGAGCACCGAATCCACGGGTGGCACATCCGACGCCACGGTGCCAACCACCACGAATGGCATTCCCGCCGAAAACTGGCGGCTCAGGAACTTCCTGTGAACTTCGTGGTCGCTCAGAAACGCCACCACCCCGTCCACCTGCCGGTCCAAAATGTCCTCCAAACAGGCCAGTTCGCGCTGCAGGTCGTTGCGCCAGGTTTCAATCACCAGATCGTACCCCTGCCGCTCCGCCTCGAGGGTCAGAAAATGCGCAAAGGAGGTGTAAAACGGATTATTGATGTCCGCCACTAAAAGGCCGACGGTGTGGAAGCGGCCGATCCTCAGCCCCAACGCCGCGCGGTTCGGGCGATAACCGAGCTCGGCAGCAGCCTTGAAAACCCGCTCCTCGGTTTCCTTTGACGCCCAGGAGTTGGGGCGCCTGTTTAGGATCGTGGAAGCCGTGTTGATGGCGACCCCCGCAGCGGCAGCGACGTCCTTCAACCGTACCTTGCCCCCGCGCAAACCTTGCGCATGCGCCGCTTGAGCACCGCCCTTGAACCCTTCCGCCATCGTGTTTTTCATAAGAATGTTCTTACCCTCCATCATCCCCTCAGAAAAGAAAACTCCTTAAATCAGTTTTCCCCGCCATGGATGCCTCAGACCGAGCCGCGCCAATGTTGCCCATCTCCCTTCGCGCCCTGGACGGCGGCCGGACCCGCCACCCCCTGAAAAAACCCCGCACACAGGCGCCTCGGAGCGCACCAAAAAATAATCCTCTTTGAGGGTGGCCCCTTTTGCGTTCAGTCTACGAGCTGCGTGGTTTTTGAAACTCGGCTCGCCCCCATGGGCGGGTCCGCTGCGCACTTGCAGGCCACACCCATCCATAAACTCCACTTTTCCAAATGCTCTCCGCCGGTATCGTAGGCCTCCCCAACGTTGGTAAATCCACGCTCTTCAACGCAGTCACTCGGACACGCAAAGCCCAGGCTGCGAACTATCCGTTTTGCACGATCGATCCTAACCTGGGGATCGTCACAGTGCCGGACTTCAGATTGGACGTGCTCTCAAAGATTTCGCACTCCAAAAAGCTGGTGCCGGCGGCGATCGAGTTCGTGGACATCGCCGGACTCGTCAAGGGTGCGAGCGCCGGTGAGGGCTTGGGCAACCAGTTTCTGAGCCACATCCGCGAAGTGAACGCAATCGTGCAGGTTGTGAGATGCTTTGAAGACGACGACGTGCATCACGTGAGCGGCTCGGTGGACCCGGTGCGCGACATTGAAGTGATCAACACGGAGCTTATCCTTTCCGATATCGGCACCCTCACCAAAAGGACCGAGCGGCTGCAAAAAGCGGTGCGCATGGGCGACAAGGCGGCAAAAGCGGAGGCAGCTGTCATCGAGAAGCTTTTACCTCACCTCAACGACGGCAAGCCCGCTCTCACAGCGGCTCTTTCCGACGAGGAAGGGCGCCTGGCCAAGGAGTTCTTTCTCCTCACCAGCAAGCCCACGATCTTCGCCTGCAACGTGGCTGAGAGCGACCTTGCCGCCGTCACAAACATGATCGAGACAGGGGTCGCGAACGACGCGATTCCTGCGGCGGTTCATGTCAAGGCGGTGCAGCAATACGCGGCTTCGCATTTCGCCACCAGCGCGGTAGTCATCAGCGCCCAAATCGAGAGCGAACTCGTGGACCTGCCGGAAGCCGATGCGGTTGAATACCTCGAAGGACTCGGGGTCAAGAGCAGCGGGGTCGGCACCCTGATCCGGGCCGTGTACCACCTGCTGGGTTTGAGGACCTACCTGACGACTGGCGAACAGGAAACTCGGGCGTGGACGATCCGGGCCGGAGACAAAGCGCCTGCGGCGGCCGGCGTGATTCACTCGGACTTCGAACGGGGGTTCATCGCTGCGGAAGTGACGGCCTTCAACGACCTGGTCGCGCTGGGTTCGTTCGCGAAAGCGCGCGAGGCAGGCAAGCTCCGGATCGAGGGCAAAGAGTACGTGGTCCAGGACGGGGACGTTGTGGAGTTCAGATTCAACGTGTAAAGCCCGGGCATGGCCCGCGTCGCACCCGCTTTCGCTTGGAGATGCGAGCGAACCGCATTCTTACAGTTTGCGCTTCGCCGATGCCCGGCTAAGACTTCCGGAAGAATGCGCACTTGCAGCCTACCTCCCCTACTCGTCCTAGCCGCCTGCCTTTTCACACAAACAATCGACGTTCGGGCGGCCGCCCCCAGCCAGATCAAGAAAAGCCTGGCGCGAATCAGCAACACTTCGCAAGAACCCAACTACCGGCAGCCATGGCTGGCGGGAGTCACCGGCGGAGGATCCGGCACGGGCTGGGTGGTTTCGTCCAACCGGATCATGACCAACGCGCACGTCGTTTCGAACGCGCGCTTCCTCACACTCGAAAAGGAGAACGACCCCAAGAAATACATCGCCCTGGTCGAGCACATCGCACACGACTGCGACCTGGCGGTGCTGAAGGTCGAGGACGCCTCTTTTTTCACCGGCACAGTGCCGCTGGAGATTGGCGACATTCCCGAAATCGAAACCGAAGTTTCTGTTTACGGTTACCCGATTGGGGGAGAGCGTCTTTCGGTAACGCGCGGCGTGGTGTCCCGCATTGATTTTCGCAGCTACGTGCACTCTGCGATTGATTCGCATTTAACGATCCAGATCGATGCGGCAATCAACCCCGGCAACAGCGGCGGCCCGGTTCTTCAAAATGGAAAAGTGGTTGGAGTAGCTTTCCAGGGCTTCAGCGGGGATGTTGCGCAGAACGTCGGCTACATGATCCCAACGCCCGTCATCAAGCGTTTCCTGACTGATATCGCAGACGGCCAATATGACCGGTACATGGACCTCTCGATCGGAGTGGTCAACACCCTCAACCCTGCGCTCAGAAAAGGCCTTGGGCTCAAGGATGACGACCTTGGGGTGATGGTTGCCAGCGTCGCGTCGGCGGGCGTGTGCCACGGACACCTCAAGCCCAGAGACGTGATTCTCTCGATTGATTCACTGCCAGTCGCCAGCGACGGCACCGTGGAACTCAACGGCGACCGCGTGCAGATGGCGGAGGTCGCGGAACGAAAATTCCGAGGTGAAAACATTAAGTTCAGCCTCATTCGAGATGGCAAACCAATGGACATCACTGTGCCCTTTTCCACCAGTTGGCCATACACCATGCAGTCCAATCAGTTCGATGTTCAGCCCACTTACATCTTGGTGGGCGGACTCCTCTTTCAGCCGTTGTCACGCAATCTGATCAGTTCAGTACAGTTTCAGAATCTTCGAATCCACTATTACTTTGAAGCATTCACCCCGAGGGAAATTTACAAGAAACATCCCGAGGTGATCGTGCTTACAGGAATTCTTGCCGATCCGATCAACACGTACCTCGGCGACTTCAAGGAAGCCATCGTGGAGGAAATCAACGGGGCGAAAATCTCCACGCTTCGCGACATGTCGGAGCAACTCGCGAAGCCGTCTGAGTTTTACGAGATTCGTTTCGTGGGGAACGGCAGGCCGCTGGTTCTCGAGAAGTCGGCCATCGAGTCGGCGCGTGAAAGAATCAAAACCCGATACGGAGTTGAGCAGGAGCAAAACCTAAACTAGTCCGGCAAACAGTTCAGCCCCGCCCTTTGACTTGTCACTCGCCCCCCCCTTTTCACCCCATTTTTGGAGCCACCCCATGAGCTTACTCAAACAAAGCGTCGTTTTCGGTTCACTGCTTTTTTCCTCCTTTGCGTCCCTGCCAGCGAAGGATGCCGCATCGAATCCGCCGGACGCCCGGAAGGACTCTACGATGGCGGCAAAGGCTGCCTCGAAATCTCCGGCGGCATCTGAAAATCCCGCGCCAAATGCCTCTACGCCACCCGCAGCAGGCGCGCCGAATGTTTCTCAGAAGGACACATCCCTCAAGCTCATGGAAAGCATGGCCCGGACGCTTGTGACGCAAAACATTGTCCGGCTCAACATCACCGCCCAGGCATTCGACTTTGCAAGACCGTGGTCCAAACGGGCGCCGATGGCCCGGAAAGCGCTCGGGACCGTGCTTCCAGGTAACCTACTCCTTTGCACGGCCGAGGCGATTGCAAACTCAACTTACATCGAACTGGAAAGCCCGGATGGCGAGAACAAGGAGCCCGCGACCGTGGTGTGCGTGGACTACGAAGCAAACCTCGCCCTCCTTAAGCCGGATTCTAAGGAGTTTCTTCGCGGAAAAACAGGGTTCGGGCTCACTGCGGCCCGCGTGGGTGATGCACTCACGGCTTGCCAACTCGAAAGCAATGGGAACCTCCTCCTGTCCCGCGGTCAGATGACTACGGCGGAAGTTTTGCGTTACCCAATTGATGAGTCTGCGTTTCTCGTCTGCAGGGCAAGCTGCCCACTGCAGATGAAGGACGCAACCCTCGCCATTCCGGTGCTCAAAGACGCCAAGCTCGTCGGTCTGACGCTCCGCTACGATGCGCAATCAAGTTTGCTCGAAATCATTCCATCCGTGGTCATCGAGCATTTCCTCAAGGATGCGAAGGATGGAAAATACGATGGTTTTCCGCGCATGGGCTGCAGCTTTGCTCCGACCCGTGACCCGCAGTTGCGCCGCTACCTCAAGCTCTCTGGAAACAACAGCGGCGTGTTGATCACGCAGGTCGCAAGCGGCGGTCCATCGGAGGTCGCGGGGATACATAAGGGGGATGTGGTTTTGGAAATCGCGGGCCAGGCAATCGATTCGGATGGCAACTATCGGGATGCCGACTTCGGACGCATTTCGCTAGGTCATTTGGTCAGCACTCGACACATGCAAAACGACTCACTACCGGTTCGGATTTTGCGCGATGGGAAGGAACTTGAGACTTCTGTGAAGGTGACAAGAAAGCCCGTCGAAGAGTATTTGAGCGAACCCTACATCATCGATCGCGGTCCTCGCTATTACGTGCTAGGAGGAATGGTTCTTCAAGAACTGAGCCGGCAGTACCTCAAGGAGTTCGGAAACGACTGGACCCGCAAGGCGCCTCTGGAGCTTTTGCATTTCGACAGAATCCAGTCAGAGCTCGAAGACAGCGGCAAAAGGAAACTTGTGATGATCAGCAGGGTCCTGCCGTCAAATGTGACGATCGGATACGAGGACATCCGCCACGTGCTCGTAAACATGATCAACGATGTTCCAATCAAAAGCCTCTCGGATGTCCCGGAGGCGCTCAAAGCCACCAAGGACGGGCTGATCAAAATAGAGCTCGCAAGCGATCCGAGCCTGATTTTCCTCGATGCCAATGCGGTCGAACAAATTACACCAGTAATGCGTCGCAGCTACGGCATCACCTCCATGAGCCGCCTAGAATAACGCCTTGGCGGAGTGGCGGATTCGGTTGTGCTTTAAACATTCTCCGGCGCCCCAGAGTTTCTAGTTGAGCGCCTGAGAGCTTCACTCCAACCTGTTTGCCGGCCGTAACTCGAGTTGAACGGCATCACAGATCGACACCTTCCATGGGAATTTTTAACAGGCCCTCTTTTTACTCAGACAAGAAGCGCGAGCTGCCCTCCGGCCTCTGGCAGAAATGCCCGGCTTGCTCTGAGCTGATCCACAATCTGGAACTGCAGCAAAATTTTCGGGTGTGCCCCCGCTGCGACCATCACTTCGTTCAGGGCGCGGAGGAACGGCTGGAGATGCTTCTGGATCCAGACAGCTTCGAAGAACATGACGCCAACATGATCTCTGTGGACACTCTGAAGTTCACTGGACAGGCCAGCTACACGGAGAGACTTAAAACTTACCAGAAGAAGACCGGGCTCAAGGACGCCGTGCTCACAGGGTTCGGCAAGATCGAAGACATGCCTCTTGGAATCGCAGTGATGGACTTCAACTTTATCGCGGCAACCATGGGTTCCGTTGTCGGAGAGAAGCTCACACGCATCATCGAAAAGTGCACCTCGGCGAAACTACCCGCAGTCATCATCTCCGCCTCCGGCGGCGCGCGCATGTATGAAGGAGCGATTTCACTCATGCAGATGGCCAAGACTTGCGGTGCACTCGCGCGCCATGCGGCGGCGAGGCTGCCGTACATCTCTGTCATGACCCATCCAACCACGGGCGGAGTCAGCGCCAGCTTCGCAACCATCGGCGATGTGAACCTCGCAGAACCCAAAGCGATGATCGGGTTCGCGGGCCCGCGGGTGATTCGCGAAACAACGCATCAAGATCTTCCCGCCGGATTTCAAACAGCCGAATTTCTGCGCGACCACGGGCTCATCGACCGGATCGTGCACCGAAAGGAAATGCGCAGCACCCTCTTTGCTCTGCTTTCACACCTCACCCCGAAGCGGTGAATTCATTTGAAAGCGCTCTAGACTGGCTCTACAGCACGCAGCAGTTCGGCATCAAGCCGGGGCTGGAGCTGATGTTTCGCCTGGCACATGCGCTTGAATTAAAGACCGATTCGGCTGCGGCGCCCGACGCACATCACAATCCAGCCACCCCGGCTTACATTCATGTGGCCGGAACAAACGGCAAAGGATCCACCTGCGCTTTCATTGCGGCGATCTGCAGGGAGGCTGGGTTTCGGACTGGTCTTTACACTTCGCCCCATCTGATTTGTTTTCGGGAAAGAATCCAGATTAACGGCCTCCAGATTTCAGAAACCGAAGCACTGGATGGGCTTCGCAAAATCCGGGCGATTACCGAGGACTGGCAGCCTCACCCAACGTTTTTTGAAATCACCACTGCGCTTGCGATGCACTGTTTTCAGCAAAACCACGCCGAGGTTGTGGTTCTCGAAACTGGAATGGGCGGACGCTTGGATGCCACAAACGTTGTGAATCCACTCGTGAGCGTGATCACGCCGATCGCATTCGATCATGAGCAGTATCTGGGGAACACCCTTGATAAAATCGCCTTTGAAAAGGCGGGTA
>CAMDSZ010000116.1 GCA_945906945.1 Akkermansia muciniphila | reverse complement strand
TTTCGGCGCTCACCTCTTGAAGCTTTGGCGCATTCGTGCAAACCGCGTTCCATGTCTCTGCTTCAATCTTGAAGTCCAAGGTGCAAGCGAACCTGACAGCGCGTAGCAGGCGAAGTTTGTCCTCCGTGAATCTGTGCTCGGGATTGCCGATGGCTCGGATGATCTTTGCAGCCAGGTCGGCTCTTCCTCCGACGAAGTCGCTGACCGTTTTTTTGATGGGGTCATAAAACAGCCCGTTGACGGTGAAGTCGCGGCGCAATGCATCGTTCTGTGCGTCGGAGAATGAAACAGTTTCCGGGTGTCGTCCGTCGGTGTATTCGCCGTCGGAGCGAAAGGTGGCGACTTGGATTTCGTGAGGACCTTCGAGCACGCAGACCACTCCGAACTGAGCGCCGACGGCGAATGTTCGCCGGAAGAGCGATTGCACCTGCTCGGGGCGCGCCGAGGAGGCAACGTCGTAGTCGTGAGGTTCAGCCCCTAGCAGCGTGTCCCTCACGCAGCCCCCAGCGTAAACAGCCTCGAAGCCAGCCTCCTGGAGGCGGGACACCACCTTGCGCGCGGCCTGTTCCAGAGCGGTCTCTTCCATCAGGCGAGTCTCTCCCGACCGGCCTTCGAGCTCAAGGCTCAAGCCGCGAGAAATCGTGCCGCGTTGAGTTTCGGGGCAGTCAGGGGATTTTAGTGGGACTCGAAAATTGCTAGCGCTTCTTTGTCGCCGCGGTGAACCAGTCTACTGCGGGAGCAGCATTTTTACGGTCTCTATCGTTGAATCGTTGGACGTCTCGCTGTGTACCCTCTGTTTTGTTGGCCCCCTTGGGTGCTCTTGGACCGACCTCTGGATTTGTTTTGAGTGAGAGCGAGATGCGTTTACGCGGGAGATCAACTTCGAGGACGGTAGCCTGCACACGCTGACCGACTTTGACTACCTCTGCAGGATTCTTCACAAAGTTGTCCGAGAGTTGCGATATGTGGACCAGCCCATCCTGATGAACGCCGATATCCACAAAAACCCCGAAGGCTGTCACGTTGGTGACAACTCCTGGGAGCTTCATTCCGGGCTGAAGATCCTCGACCTTGTCGACGCCTTCTTTAAACGAGAACGCCTCGAATTGCTGGCGGGGATCGCGTCCAGGTTTCGCCAACTCTGAAAGGATGTCCTGGAGGGTCGGCAAACCAACGTCTTCGGAAACGTATTTTTTTGCGTCGATCTTGGAGCGTTTGGTGGAGTCGCGTACTAGTTCTTCGACCGTGCACCCAAGATCCTTCGCCATTTGGTCGATGAGTGTGTAGCGCTCGGGATGGACGGAGCTCGCGTCGAGGGGATGATCGCCTCCACGGATTCGTAGAAACCCAGCTGCCTGTTCGAATGATTTTGGGCCAAGCCCGGGCACTTTTTGAAGTTCTTTACGCGACTTGAAGGGCCCGTTTTCGTCACGGTATCCGACGATGCTCGCTGCAGTTCTGGAGTTGAGTCCAGCGACGTAGGAAAGCAGGTTTTTGCTCGCGGTGTTTACCTCTACTCCGACGCTGTTCACGCATGAGACCACAACGTCGTCGAGCGATCGTTTGAGCGCGGTCTGATCAACGTCGTGCTGGTACTGGCCGACTCCGATGGACTTCGGGTCTAGCTTCACCAGTTCCGCAAGAGGATCCATCAGGCGCCGCCCGATGGAGACCGCTCCGCGGACGGTAATGTCGTGATTTGGAAATTCCTCGCGAGCCACATCGCTAGCGGAGTAAATCGAAGCGCCGCTCTCGTTGACCATCACAATTGGGATGGACGTTGGTAGCCCAAGCTTGCGGATGAAGGTTTCTGTCTCGCGCGAAGCCGTGCCGTTGCCGATGGCGATGGCTTCCACATTGAACTTGGTGATCACAGTCTTCACCATCGTGGCGGCCTCAGCCTGTTCTCTTGCGCTTTTCTCCGGGTAAATTACATCATTGCCGAGGAGCTTGCCCTGCCGGTCCAGGAGGACGACTTTGCAGCCCGTCCTGAATCCTGGGTCGATTGCCAGAACGTTCTTCTGCCCGAGCGGCGCCGAGAGAAGCAACTCGCGAAGGTTATCGGCAAATACTTTCACAGCCTCCTCGTCGGCGCGCTTCTTGAAGTGCACGCGAGCCTCCCCTTCCATCGCAAACCCAAGCAAACGCTTGTAACAGTCCTGAACCGCGGTGCGAACCTCCTGCGCAGCCGGTGAGGAATTTTTGACAAACATGGCTTCGAGAAGCGCCACCGCCTGATCTTCCGGCGGAGTGAGTCGCGTAAAGAGGAATCCCTCCTCTTCGCCTCTTCGCATTGCGAGAATACGATGGGAGGGCGCGCTGGAAGCGGGTTCCGTCCAGTCAAAGTAATCCTTAAACTTGGATCCCTCCTCCTCTTTGCCGGAAACGACCTTCGATTTAATGGTTCCCTGACTGATGTAAAGTTCACGCAATTTGGCCCTGGCTGCTGCGTCGTCATTGATGCGTTCCGCAATAATGTCACGCGCTCCAGCAAGAGCAGAGGCTGCATCGGCGACTTCTTTTGCGCTGTCGATGAACGCTGCAGCGGCGGTTTTTGGGTCGGTGGACATGTCCTGGGCCCATAAGATTTCTGACAATGGCTCGAGTCCCTTTTCCTTGGCGATGGTCGCACGGGTCCTTTTCTTTGGCCGGAAGGGCAGGTAGATATCCTCCAGTGTGCTCATCGTCTCGGCTTGGTCGATTTTCGCTTGGAGCACATCCGTCAGAAGGCTGCGCTCCTTGAGGGAAGACAGGATTGAATCCCGGCGCTTGTCCAGTTCTCCAAGTTGCTCAATGCGGTCGCGAATGGCGGTGATTTGCACCTCATCGAGTTCCCCGGTTTTTTCTTTTCGATACCGCGCGATGAAGGGAACAGTGCCGCCCTCCTCAAGGAGTATGGCGGTTGCAGCGACCTGACGAGCTTGCAGGTTCAGTTCCTTGGTAATTTTGAGGATGTGCTTTTCGATCATTCGTTAAAGAGAAGGAGAATAAATACTCGCGCTCGCTGGGGACGTAGTCAAATGCAACGAGGCAGGATGCGCTGTTCCATTTGTATTTTTAGCAGCAGCACACTCTTGGCTTGCTATTGCAAAATACACCTTTGGTGCTTGGTTGCGCCCGCCCTGATGCGCAGGACATCCCGCCAAAGCTGGCGTGATCCATCTTCCCGCTGGGGGCGCTCGGAGCGATTGGGTGGCTGCGTTTACGGTGCGGTTTGCGGCCTATGGATTGGGGGGCGTCGCGAGATGCTTTAAAATTGAACCCGCAACCTGCTCGGCGAGTGCCTTTGAGCCCTCCGGCGTGAAGTGAACATTGAGCGGCATTTGGAGTTTGCCAAGCTGGGGTTCACAGAAGCTGAAAAGATCGTTGATCACTGCGCCTTCTCTTTTAGCGATTTCGATCGCAGCGGCATTGTACGCTTTTGGAGCCTCCGGCTCACGGAGCGGATTGGTGGTTCCGGCTTGCACGGGGGTTGTTGTTGCGAAAATGAGCTTTGCTGATGTGGCTTTTAGTTTTGCGACGATTTGCTCGAGGTTTTTGCTGTAAGTCTCAAGCGTGGCCTGAACCGGATCAGTCGGGTTGTCGGACTTATCGTTGGATCCGGGGGCTTTGACGTGTTTGAGGTCGTGCAGCCCCCAGTTGAAATGAATGACGGCCCACTTTTGTCCGGCAACCCAACGGTCGACCTCCCCCACGCCGAAAGTCGTTCCGCTGCAGTTCTGCGGAGCATCGCCCCGTGAGTTTAAAGGACGAAACACGTTGGCTTTTCCCTCGAGAAGTTTCCGGACCTGCAGTGTGTATCCAATGGAAATCGAGTCGCCGAGAATTAGTACGTTTGGAAGCGCGGGATCTGGAATGAAGCTCCAGTTTAATTTATTCGAAGTCTCAGCCTTGGAACCCGCCTCTGGACGTGCGGTCGGTGCGGCCACACTCGATAAGTTGAGTGCTGTGAGTAGTAGGTACGTGGTAACGGCAGGGTGCATAGGGTGTGTGGTTAGATTCGATCGGTCTGGAGGAGTTGCCGTCTTGGATGGCCTGTGGATTTTCTGAGCTAGGCCAGGATGTCGCGCACGACCCTTCCGTGCACGTCCGTCAGTCGGAATTCGCGCCCCTGGTATTTGAAGGTAAGCCGCTCGTGATCGAGTCCGAGTTGGTGAAGAATAGTCGCGTTAAGATCGTGAATGTGCACCGGTTTTTCCACAGGGCTGAATCCGAATTCATCTGTGGTTCCATAAGTGATGCCCGGTCTGATTCCGCCACCGGCCATCCACATAGTAAAGGCGTCCTTGTGATGATCCCTTCCGGGGTTGGTGGCCTTGCCTGACTCATCAGTGCCTTGCCGCAGCGGCGTGCGTCCGAATTCAGCGCCCCAAATCACAAGGGTATCCTCAAGCATTCCGCGCTCTTTTAAATCGGTAACCAGCGCGGCCATTGCTTGGTCAACATCCCGCGCTTTTTCCGGAAGCCTGTTTGCGAGGTTCCCGTGGTGATCCCAGTCCGCGTCGTAGAGTTCAACAACCCGCACTCCGCGTTCAACAAGGCGGCGCGCGAGCAGGCAGTTGTTTGCAAATGAAGCGGCGCCGGGTTTTGCTCCGTAGGATTGAAGTGTCGCGGGCGACTCCTTGGAAATGTCCATGAGTTCTGGAACGCTGGTTTGCATTCGGAAAGCCATTTCATACTGGCTGATTCGCGTCGCGATCTCAGGGTCGCCTATATCTGCTAGCGTGCTTTCGTTCAGTGACTTTACCGCATCAAAAATTCGCCTCCGGTCGGTCTGCGTCTGCCCCTTTGGATTACTCAAAAACAAGACCGGGTCTCCCGATGAACGAAATTGAATGCCCTGATGTACGCTGGGTAGAAACCCGTTTGCCCAGAGGCTCGTGCCGGCACCGCCGAGCGGCCCGGAGAGCATCACCACGTATGCGGGAAGATCCTGTTGTTCTGTTCCCAATCCGTACGTCACCCAGGATCCAAAGCTGGGCCGTCCACCCCGTCCAAAGCCGGTGTGCAGGAACATCTGAGCCGGCGCGTGGTTGATTTCCTCGGTGTGCAGGGTTCTTAAGATGGCGATGTCATCGGCAACTTTCGCGAGGTTTGGCAGGAGCTCGCTAATCTCTTGGCCGCTTTGGCCGTGGCGCGAAAACTTCCACCGCGTCCCGGCCAAAGTCATTTTATTTCCGATGAACGCAAAACGGCGGCCCTTTAAAAGTGATTCCGGGCATTCCTCGCCATCGCGGGTGATGAGCTCTGGCTTGTGGTCGAACAGATCAAGCTGCGAAGGCGCGCCGATCATGTGCAGGTAGATGATTCGTTTTGCCCGCGGAGCGAACATCGGCTGGCGGGGTAGCATCGGTTGTGTCTCCGCGGCGGCGAGTGCCCTCTGGTTGCCGAGCAGCCCGCTGAGACTCATCGCTCCCAGACCAAGGCCCGTGCGCTGAAAGAGAAAACGGCGTGAGATACTATTCATGGTGAGTTGATCACTGTTTTGAAATGGTTTCATCCATGTTTAGGAGTGTGGATGCGACTGCATACCACGCTGAAAACTCTTTCTCATCGATTCCCGCGGGAAGTTGATAATTCGCCACGAAATCGGAGCTATGTCGTGCGGCCTCCGTCGAATGCAGCCTTGTGTCGCGCTCTGCATTTAAAAGTAATTGCAAAGTGTCAAATTCTGCAGTGCGAGGCTTCCTCGCTGTCGCGAGTAGGAATGCGTGCTCGATCTTGCCTGCGTCAGAGGCGTCCGGGCGCTCAGATAGCACGCGCTTTGCGAACGCCATTGCTGCCTCCACATAGACTGGATCGTTGATGAGTGTGAGTGCTTGTAGCGGTGTGTTTGACCGTGTGCGCTGAACCCGGCATGCCATTCTGGCGTTTGCATCAAAGTTTGTGAAGCTCGGGTAGGGTGCGCCGCGTTTGATTACCACGTATAGGCCGCGCCTGTATTTCTCATCACCCGGACTGACGGTGTACTCGTACTTCTGTCCGCCGACTTTGATCCACAATCCGTCCGGTTGATGCGGGCGGATGGAGTCTCCTCCGAGCTTTGTATTTAGTAGCCCTGCGATGGATAGTGCGTTGTCGCGAATCAATTCCGCCTCCATGCGGTGCCGTGGTCCTCGAGCGTAGAGTTTGTTTTGATCATCCTTGTCCGCGAGGACAGGCGACAGTTTTGAAGACTGACGGTAGGTTCTGCTCATCACGATGGTCTTGATGAGGGCTTTCATGGACCAGCCCTTGTGCATGAATTCGCAGGCCAGCCAGTCGAGCAGTTCGGGATGCGTTGGTGCCTCGCCCTTGATCCCGAAGTCCTCCGGGGTGGATACCAATCCGTGTCCAAATAGCTCAGCCCACCAACGGTTTACAGTCACTCTTGCGGTGAGCGGATTCTCTTGGCTCACCAGCCACTGAGCGAGGTCCAATCTGGTCTTTGGTCGGCGCTCGGGATTTGTTTCCTCCGTAAGGACCGCTGGAAACGCAGGCTCCACCTTTTCCTTCGGGTTTCGAAAGTCGCCGCGATCGAAGACCGAGCTCATGCGTGGCGTGTCTTCGATCATCACCAGAGTCGAAGGTGCTTTGAGTGACTGCAGTTCCTTTTCGAGTTTTTGTTTTTCAGCCTCAAGGTCGACCGCGGCTGTCGTGCTCTTGAGCCGGTATGCGGTGAGGGCTTTTATTTGATCAGCCGAACGCGAGATCTTCGCGGTGGATAGCGCAGCGATAACGTCCGCCGGAATGGAGTTGGCGGATATGCCTGAGGTGTCTCCGGTGATCGCGCTGATCTTCAATCGGCCAATCGTGCGGCTTGCTCCGAAATTTTGCTCAACCTTGAATCGAAGTATCGTGCCGTTAGTAAAGCCCGTTTTTTCAGCAAGTGTGAATTGCGCCCAATGCGATTGATGAAATTGTGGCGCGATTGCCCAGCCAGATTTCGGGTTGGTCATAGCGGCAAGCAGGTTTTGCACGGGAAGATTGGACTGCGAAAAGGAGGCTGATGCAGCGGTGAATTTGAGTGGGTTGCGTTTGTCTGGCGCATCAGCGGCTGCCGCCGTTACGGTGAAGCTGTTGATCACAAAATTTGCACGTTGGGCGTCCCCGCGCCCGGGGCCTTTGCCTGGAAGCGAATCATCGGCAAGTGCCTCGAGCTTGAGTGCAGTGATGTTTCTTAGATCTGTGAGAGTCTCGAATGTATAGGTGTCTTTGTCGGGGGCCGGTTCACCGCTCAGAAGCACGGAGTTGTCTTTGAGGAACTCATGCGTTGCGCCCGCAGAAGATTCAAAGGCGTGGATTTTCAATCCATGCTCCAGCGCGTTGGTTTTGGTTGCCGAGGTGATGCTTGTTTCCCAATCGTCCGTCTCCTTTTCGGTCGCATGCTCGAGTTTGAAGAGGCTCTGTTTAATCTTTGCGAGGCGGCCTTGTAGTGACTCTCTGTGCGCATCCTTTTCGGGATCCATCAGGGTCATTGTTGGCCCTTTGAATTGGATCGAGCCTGGGACTTTTGGATTGGTGCGGTCAGCCTCTAGGGAGGTGTTGTTGAAGAACGCAAAAAGACCGTAATAATCTTTCTGGGTGATCGGATCGTATTTGTGATCATGGCACTGTGCGCACTCAAGAGTGGTGCCAAGCCATACCATTCCCAAGGTGTTCACGCGGTCGAGTACCTGGTTGACCCGCGTCTCCTCTGGGTCGGTTCCGGCTTCGACGTTCGTGGGAGCGTTCCGGTTGAAACCCGTGGCGATGCGCTGCGCCTCGGTAGCGCCTGGAATCAAATCACCCGCTAGTTGTTCAATGGTGAATTGCGTGAAAGGAATGTCTTCATTAAGGGCCTTTACCACCCAGTCGCGATACGGCCAGATGGCACGCAAGTCGTCTCGCTGAAAACCGTGTGAGTCAGCGTAACGAGCGCAATCCATCCATTGCCTTGCCCAGCGCACTCCGAATTGATCCGACTTGAGAAGACTGTCCACGAGGCGCTCGTAAGCGTGGGGCGAGCTGTCTTCGAGAAACTCGTCGATCTGGCGCGGAGTTGGTGGCAGGCCCACTAGATCGAGCGACAGGCGACGCAGTAGTGCATTGCGGTCGGCTTCTGGGGCAAAATCCAAGCCTTCCGATTTGAGGCGAGCTGCGATGAATGAATCAATGTTTGCAGTGGCCACGCCGTGGGTGCTGGTTGTGTGAACGTCGAGCGGCTTTTCTGCTCGGCGCGGCGGTACATAGGCCCAATGTTTTTTTTCGCTGAAGGAGTCGGGCCAGACGGCTCCTTCATTGATCCAAATTTTGATTCGGTCGGTCTCAGATTTCGAAAGCGGTTCGCCGCGGTTGGGCATCACATCATCGTGTCCTTTCGGTAGAGTGATTCGTTTGTATAGCTCGCTCGAATCGGCTCTCCCTTTCACGATCGTGTCTGCGCTTGCAAACGCTTCCTCTCTTGAGTCGAGTCGTAGGCCGCCCTTGTGATTTTTTGCGTCGTGGCATTCGAGGCAGGAGCGGCGGAGGATTGGATATATGTCGCGCTCGAATGCTGCGCTTGATTCTGCTCCTCTCGCGCTGCTACCCCATAAAATGGCGGCGCACCATAAAAGCGTGGCGAGTGAGGGAACGCAGGACAGCCTTGCGAGGAAATCACCTGCATGTCGAGAAACTGTCTGGGATGTGGTGATCAGACGCATGGGGGGGAAGTCAGTGGAGAGGAGCTTCAGATCATCAGGTTATGAGTAACCCCGGAAGGGAATTAAGTTGCGGGTCATCGGGGCTTGGATGGGGAAGGTGCCCGGAGCGCACGCGTGCCTGCATGTGCCGAAACCGCTCTTGATTCTTAGCGAATCATCCTGCATGAAGGGGTTTATGCGATTTCCCCTCTGGTCGTTTTTAGTGAGTGCTTTGATCGGCTCGCCTGCACTTGCGGACTCCTCAAGAAACAACGTGCTTTTCATCATGAGCGACGATTTCCGCACGGAATTGGGGTCGTACGGATCCAAGGCGAAGACCCCGAATCTCGACAGGCTCGCGGCGAGAAGCGTGCAGTTCGACCGTATGTATGCACAGCAGGCGGTCTGCAATCCTTCGCGCTCGTCCATGCTGACGGGGCGGCGTCCCGACACATTGAAGGTGTGGAACAACAGCTTGCATTTCCGCGAGGCAAACCCCGATGTGACGACGCTGCCGCTCTGGTTTAAGGAGCACGGGTACACCACTCGGTGCGTGGGTAAGATTTTCCACAACTGGCACACGGCAGAAAAGGGAGACGCGCGCTCTTGGAGCGCCCCTGAGTTTCTGCACTACGCGAACCACGGAGATGATGCTCCGCAACTTGCGGAAAGCGCGCCCGAAGGGGAGCCGATGGTAACGCCGTTGCGGTACGGTGCAGGGCCGATTTGCGAAGCGTTGCGCGTTCCGGACGAGGCCTATTACGACGGGCGTGTTGCAGCGGAAGCTGTTCGGGTGCTTGAAGAAGTAAAGGGTGGTCCGTTTTTTCTGGCGGTTGGTTTTTGGAAGCCGCACGCGCCGTTTAGGGCTCCGAAGAAGTACTGGGATCTTTACGACCGGAGCGAATTTGAGACTTTTAACGGTTCGCGTCCTGAGAACGCACCTGAAATTGCTTTCCACAAGAGTACTGAGGTTTTGGGCAAATCAGTTTCCGCAGAAGAGCTTCCATTAGCGCAGGCCGCGGAGATGCGGCACGGTTACTTTGCAAACGTATCTTTTCTGGATGCGCAGATTGGTAAGATGCTGGAGGCGCTGGACGCATCGGGTGTCGCGCAGCGTACCACGGTGGTTTTTGTGAGTGATCACGGGTATCATCTGGGCGAACACACGCTCTGGGGCAAGACGTCCAATTTCGAGCTCGATGCGAGGGTGCCGTGCCTGATTTCTGCCGCTGGAGTGAAGGGCGGCGGCGCGCGCACAAAATCATTGTCGGAGTTGGTTGACCTGTTTCCAACGCTGGTGGATTTGTGTCATTTGCCACGGCCCACCGGATTGGAGGGTGTGAGTCTGGTGCCTGTGCTTGAGAAGCCGGAGCGCGCGCTCAAGCCGGCGGCTTTCACTCAGCATCCTCGTCCTGCTTACTTTGACCGCGAGCCCAGTAAGGTGCCGAAGGCGATGGGCGTCAGCGTTCGTACCGCATCCGTTCGTTATACCGAGTGGAGGGACTGGACTTCCGGAGATGTTGTTGCAAGCGAGTTGTACTCGCTCTCCGAGGATCCCGGCGAGACGCTTAACCGGGTGAATGCCCCTGAGGTAGCGGTGAGGCAGCGTGAGGCAGCAGCGCTGCTGCGCAAGCAGTTCCCTGCGCAGGTGCATCCGTAGTGAGGCGCTGTTTAGAGCGCGCGCGTGGTTTCCTCTAAGGGACCGGTTGTCTCATGCAAGCGCCAAAGACCACATTTGCACCAGCGCCGCCGCTCGCGATTCAATGAGGTCCAGCACCTTTTCAAACCCTTCGATTCCGCCGTAGTAGGGGTCGGGGACGGCTGCGTTTTCGAGAAAAAGAGACAGATTGTGTTGGTGCTCCCGAGGGCATCGGCGGTTGAGCTCCGCGAGGTTGGCGTCGTCTGCGGCGAGGATGAGGTCGAACTCGGAGAAGTCGCTGGGGTTTACTTTTCTCGCCCGGAGGCCGCCCAAATCATATCCGCGCAGGCTTGCGTGTTTGATCGAGCGGGAGTCGGGGGCGGCCCCGATGTGATAGTCCTCGGTGCCAGCTGAATCGACCTGGATTTGGAGGCCGGCTTTTCGCAGGTGTGAGCGGAGGACCGCCTCTGCGGTCGGGGAGCGGCAGATGTTTCCCATGCAGACGATCAATACGCGGTTGGGGAAGCAGCCCGTAACCGGGTTGCTGGAAGGGGGGCGTGGGTGGGGTTTCATTTACCTTTCCAGTATCAGTCAGGAGACTCGGTGTGGCAACTTGGCTCGAATCTAGACCGTTTTGGCGGATGATGTTTTCAAATTTTGCAAATCCGCTAAACGTAGATGTGCACCTCACAGGTGTTGAAATTTCTCAATGCGTTTTTTGGCTCCAGCTAAAGTTAACCTCTCATTGCGAGTGCTCGGGCGACGCGAGGACGGGTTTCATTCACTAGACAGCCTGATGGTCCGTGTTTCGGTCTTTGATGCCCTCGAAATCGAACGGTCTGACACGGGTGGAATCGCGTTCTCCTGCGATGCAGGCGACGTCCCTTCCGATGACACGAACCTTGTGGTGCGCGCGGCGCGTTTATTCTGCAGCACGCAAGCGGTCGCGCCCGATCTGCGGATCCATCTGCAAAAAGTGATACCGCACGGTGGGGGCTTGGGCGGGGGCAGCAGCGATGCTGCGACCACCCTGTTGGCGCTCAACACGATCTTTGGGACGGGCCTCTCGCGGGATGCGCTGTCGCTCATCGGCGCACAGATAGGATCAGATGTGCCGTTTTTTCTCTATGAATCCGCTGCCCGAAT
>CAMDSZ010000115.1 GCA_945906945.1 Akkermansia muciniphila | reverse complement strand
GATGCCCCACATTGTCGAGAACCTGAATCTCGGGCCCGGTGTGCCACGGGGCTTTGCCAATTTCCTGCACACGGAACATGATCCCACTGTTGCCTCCCGCCGAGATCTTCCAATCTACCGACAACTCAAAGTTCTCGAACTGCTCTCTGGTAACAATATCGCCTCCCTTGGATTCCAAAAACAGGGCTCCGTCCTGAACCACCCAAGCTGCGGGCAATTCGTCTTTCTTGTAACCGCGCCAGTGAGTCGCCGGGTCCTTGCCGTCAAAGAGCAACCGCCAACCTTGGGACTTCTCAGCCTCGGTGAGTGAATTTGCAGCGACTGATGACGCAGCGACGGCGACTTTGGGCTCGGTTGACTGGGCAAAACATGGCCGTGTTTCCACAAGCAGCACCGAACACACAGTGATTGCAAGCACTTGAAGACACGACTGAGAGGTCTGGCTGAGATTCATATCGGGGGATTGTTTGGTTACTTTGATGGCCTTGCATCTCAAAAGATAAACATCCCAGGAACCAGCAAAATTCTAGATTTGCACGCTACCCCAACCCAAATATCCATCACAGAGACACAACGTCCGGCTTAAATTGCCTTTACCGGCTAACAAACTTCCAAAGAATCAGCTCGGTCCACGCTTTCGCTTACACCCACCCCATGCAATCACCCGTCCAACGCATCCACGAAAAAGACGACGCAATCGTCGCGCTCCAAACCCTCAAAGCTGACGCACTCATCGAACTGAACGGCAAGCAATGGAGGCTACTCGAGGACATTCCTGCAAAACACAAGTTTGCCGCACGCGACTTCAGCGAAGGCGACAAGGTCACCATGTACGGCGTGACGGTTGGACGGACAAGGCACGCCATCCGAGCCGGTGGCCTGCTTGGCACCTCAAACCTTATTCACGCCACCGATCCTTTCACCGCTGAATCCGAGGCCCGTGTCTGGCAGGCACCAGACGCCACCGCGTGGCAATCCAGAACCTTTGCTGGATACAGACGCTCAGACGGCCTCGCGGGCACCGCAAATCTCTGGCTCGTAGTTCCGCTCGTGTTTTGCGAGAACAGGAACATCGCGGTGATGCAGAGCGCGCTAAACCGTGCGCTTGGCTACCACAAAGCGTCTCCCTACGAGGCGTTCGCCCGCGAGCTCGCGACGCAGTGGCAGAACGATTCAAACAAGGAGTCACTGGAGACTATCAGGCTGGGATCGGAGTCGTTGAGCCCATTACAACCGCTTTTCCCAAACGTTGGGGGCATCAAATTCCTACAGCACACCTTCGGATGCGGCGGAGGCAGACAGGATTCCGACGCGCTTTGCGCACTCATAGCCGGGTATCTCAACAACCCGAATGTGGCAGGAGCCACCGTCCTAAGCCTCGGTTGCCAGCACGCCCAGATCGAAATCCTCGAAAGAGAAGTCTCAAAGCGCAATCCGCGCTTTGACAAACCACTCGCAATTTTTGAGCAGCAAAAATCGCAATCCGAGGGCGACATGCTTGAAAAAGCGATGCGTGCCACTTTTTCCGGTGTGGCATCCATCAACGAACTCCAACGCGAGCCGTGCCCAATCTCAGACCTCACCGTTGGCGTGAAATGCGGCGGAAGCGACGGCTTTTCTGGGATAAGCGCCAACCCTGTTGTGGGTCGCCTTTCCGATCTGCTCTGCGCGTCGGGAGGCGCGAGCGTTCTGAGCGAGTTTCCCGAATTGTGCGGCGTTGAACAAGAACTGTGTCGCCGCTGTGTCACTCCGGACCTTGCAAAGAAGTTTGCGTCTTTCATGGCCGAATACGAGGCGCAGGCTCATGCGCGCGGGAGCGGATTCGATATGAACCCGAGTCCTGGCAACATTCGTGACGGATTAATCACCGATGCGATTAAATCCGCAGGAGCCGCGACCAAGGCAGGCAGCGCACCAATCATTGACGTGCTCGACTATGGTTCCCCCGTCACGAAACGAGGCGGCGTCTCGCTTCTTTACGCCCCCGGCAACGATGTGGAATGCACGACCGCAATGGCTGGCTCTGGATGCAACCTGATTCTTTTCACCACGGGCCTTGGAACACCAACTGGAAATCCGATTTGCCCTACGATGAAAATCGCAACCAACACGGATCTCGCAACGCGGATGCAGGACATCATCGATTTTGACGCCGGACCGATGATCACCGGTCAACGCACTCTGAATCAACTCGCCGAAGATCTGCTAGAGTTGAGTATCAAAACCGCCAGCGGCGAATGCATTCCAAAAGCGGTGGCTCTCGGCCAGGATGACTTCATCCCGTGGAAGCGGAGTGTTTCGCTGTAAAAGCCCCAGCACCCTTTTTTCAAGGCCTTTTTCCAACAGCTAATCCTACACCATGAGACTAAACTCAAAACACGCAGTCATCACCGGAGCGGGTTCCGGAATCGGCGCGGCGATTGCCAACCGGTTTGCAAGCGAGGGCGCAACTGTCTGGCTCCTAGACCGTGATGGCGCAGCCGCGCAGAAGATCGCGGACAGTATCCGCGCCAAAGGATCAAAAGCGAATGCCCTCGAATGCGACGTGTCTAGCGAGGGCAGCGTACAATCGGCAATGAGCCAGATCGAAGCCGTGGACATCGCCGTAAATAATGCTGGAATAAGCCACGTTGGCACGGTGGAAACGACCACCGGGGAGGATCTGGACCGAGTGTACCAAGTGAATATCAAAGGCGTCTTTCATGTCTCGAAAACCGCCGTGCAGCGCATGCTCGGGCAAGGCGGAGGAGTCATCCTCAACCTGTGTTCGGTCGCAGCCAAAATTGGTATCGAAGCGCGTTTCGCCTACTCGATGACAAAAGGCGCAGTCTACGCAATGACGCTGCAGATGGCGCGGGATTACGTCTCAAAAAACATTCGATGCAACTGCATCTGCCCCGCCCGAATTCACACTCCTTTCGTCGACGGATTTCTGCAAAAGAACTACCCTGGCAAAGAATCGGAAATGCTCGAGAAACTGAGTTCGTGGCAGCCGATCGGCCGAATGGGACACCCGGATGAAGTAGCGTCTCTCGCCACGTACCTATGTTCCGACGAAGCTGGTTTTGTAACAGGCTCCTCCTACGATTTGGACGGCGGCGCCACGTTACTTCGCTGATCTGCAATTCGGCAACGGCAGAGGCCCGCAAAAATAATTGCTTCTGCGCTGACGACGCAGAAGCTCTGCAGCCTCAGTGATCGACGCGCTTCGCTGTAGATTTTCAACGCTCCGACGGAATCCTGTTGAGCGTGTAGTAAGCATCCGGATGCACAAGCGGGGCGCCAGCAACTGACCGGACTCCGTTAGCACGGAGTTCATGCACAAAGAGCTCCCGCAAACCCTCAACTTTCAAGCGCACCGAACGGGCATCCTTCGCCGCCGTCGCAGACATCACCCTCAGTTCATCCGATTCTATTTCATCGCTCCCGTAGGCACTCGAGTAGAGGTAGGTGTAACTCTTCAGTGTGTAAGAATCCGTCCGACCCGCACTCGCGACGTCGACTGGCTCGGTAAACACCAACTCGAAACCGTCCGAGCGCGCCCGCATTTCCTTAATCTCAAACACGGACTCACCCGTCCATCGAACACGCTGCAAACCGTATGCCTTGGTTCCCAAAGAAGACCATCCGCGGCTCGTCATTCCAACCATCAAACTTCCGTCCCCTGCGAACAGCAAACGCACGATCCCAGAGGCAAATCCGTCCAAAAAAGGAAACGTCGCACCCTGATATTCACCATCAACTTTTTCAAGAAACACACGTCCCACTTTCGCATCCGTAAACTCAGCCACCATCAATTGTCCGTCAAACGGCCCGAACTTTCCGCGCGCATCACAAACGGCCAAATCCGTGCCACTGCGTCCCATCTTGTTATATGGCAACCAGACTGCGGGCGGCCGCATTTCGGGCAGCGCACGAACTGCCTCGGGATATGATACTTTTTCGGGAACCTTCGCGGAGAGACGCAACGGCGAATCAACCCGCACCTGCGAGGCAATGCCCTCTGGATTCAAGAAAAACGCGCCTTTGCGAAGGTGATAAATCGGCGTCGAAGGAATCCACGTTCCCTGCTGGTCCACGCAAAACATATCCCCCTGCGAATTTGCGCCCAGCCCGCAAGGCGAACGCATGCCAGCCGCCATCGGGATGAATTCGCCATCGGCACCTATCACCCCTGCCCATCCACGCCACGGCGCCTTGTTGTCAGAGTGGTCGCCCATATCAAGGTTGAGAGTAACCCAAGGCTTCCCGGCACCATCTCGTTTCGGCCCGTACGCGTAACCATGATAAGCACCCGATATATTCCAACCCCGTCCTGCATTTAAATACTCGTCAGCAACGCCATCTCCATCAGTGTCCCGAAGACGAGTCACCTCTGTGCGCTGCGCGACCAAGAGGCCCCCGCCCTCTGCCAATGCCCCCAAGGGCTCGTGCAGACCTGAAGCAAAAAGCTTGAACCCGACCTTCTGCGGGTCACCGCCTAGGACACCCTCTACCAGCCAGACCTCCCCCTTTCGCGTCACGAGCGCAAGACGTCCGTCCTTCATCCAATCCATGCCGCTCACCTCCAGCGCAATCCCCGACCCGGGCTTCCACTCCTTACTTCGCGAACTGGTCGGTGCATCCGCCGTCAGAATGTCGATGATCTCATAAGGCCCCGCTTCTGCGAAAAGGCCGAGGCAAAGCGAAAATACAGGAAGAATTAGTGAAATCTTCATTTCCAGAGATAAGTAAAACTGCGGTGTCCCTTCCGGCTGCCCGGCTCTTCACTAACCGAAACATCCGCTGGATGGGTGATTTCTGGCTCCACTGCCAGATCAGCCGATACCAGCACCCTGCGTAACCCGCCCTCGATCCCTTCAAATCGATCTTCGATCCTCGCACCAGATTTCATGGTGATAAATACCGGCGAACCACTCGGCTCCAGCCTGTATCCGGTGAATCTCACACCGTCTTTCTCATCCGAACGATCTGAAGACGGCCATCGAACAACATTTGGGTCCAAGGGCTTTTCAAAGGGAGCAAAACGCGAAAACCAAGTGTTGTATGCATCAAAGAAACGGCCCTTCCACATCAGCGCCGGAACCCCCTTTTGCCCATCGTAAGCCATATGCACACCTGTTGGGAATCCAACCAAGATTGCATGAGTGCCTACCCCTTCCATAAAGGTCCGTTGCACAATGGGACGATCTTTGGGTACCAACTCAAACTCGCTGCTTCCTGCTGTGGGAAAGCCTTCCGGTTCACCATTCGCGCTTTTTGCGAACGAGTAAATTGACGCAATCTGCTTCGCAGTATCCCCTCCAAGAATTGCCATATTCGAAGAGAACCCTCCTGGCCAGAAGGACGGCATCAACGTCCCCGGACGATAAGCCGCCGGATTCAAAAGATACTCGTAAAGCCACTCCGGACGGATCCGCTGTCCGAGGTTACTCAAATCTAGCGCCTGAATCCCAAGCGAAGCACGTTCACCCCAACGATGGCAAGTGATGCAACCAATGCCGCCAACTGTGCCCAAAAGCTTTCGGCCAGCAGTATCATCTCCACCTGGCAAAGGACTCGAAACAACCGTATCAGCCTCCTCCAAGACTTTCTCCAAGTGCTGCACCGATGCCCCGTAGACCGGCATACGCGTTTTTAGATAAGGACGAACTCGATTCTCCCCCGCCAAAACTTTTTGCATCCAGTCGGTCTGCAGCTTGCGACCGACCGCAGTCAGAGGAGGCGGGTAACGACCAGTGTCTCCCAAATTGTGATCCCCCTCAAAATAATGTTTTCGAGCGGCGTCCGGCCCGCCGATTCCGTCGCGCTCATGGCACGCCACACAATTCAAACTCTGCACCGTGAGAGCCGCCTGTTCTGTTGGTGACCACTCTGCCCCGGGCGCCGAAAGGAAGCTTTTTAAAGCGTCAACCTGAGCCTTGCTCAGACCATATCGAGGAATCCCCTTCACGGTGTCTGGGTTCAAACACGCGCCCCCTGCACCTTTAAGCGCAACTTTCTCAACGCCGACATCTCGAGGAAGTTCGTGACAAGCGGCGCACCTCGCCTCGGCCACGATCTTCCGGCCCCGCTCAATCAAAACGGCATCAGTCGCGATGGACTTCACCTCAGGCGAAAGCCTTGGATCACTCGATTCAAACCCGATTAAATACGCGGCAATGTCTGTCGCATCATCTTCATTAAGGCCCATGTGAGGCATCCGACCATCCGGACGCACTTTCAACGGATCCAATAAAAAATCCGCGAGATGAGCCAGTGATGTCTTTGCCTTGAGCTCGGGCAGAGTAACGGACGCGTGAGTAAAATCAGCCTCGCTTGGGATTGTTTCACCCAGCTTGAAGTCCTTTCGGGGGGCATGACAGGCAACACATCCGACCGAATGAAACAACTCTCCACCACGGCGGGCATTCGTGTGCCTCGAAACTTTCAGCTTGGCTGACCCCTTCGGCTTCAATGAGCCGAGGTACTGGATCGCCGCCTCAATGTCCACCGGCTCATAACCATGCAGCATCCGCGGCATTCCACTGCCGTGATGTGCGCCGTCCGGATTCGAAAGAAATTCACGCAGCCAAGCAGCGTTAAGCCGCGCCGTTACGCCGGCAATCGCCGGACCTGAACGCGACGGCAAACCGGTTTTAACATCATGACAGTTCACACATCCAAGCTCGTTAAAAAGCAGACGCCCCCCCTCCACGGAGGCAGCCTTGGAATGGAATCTCTCAAACCCCGTGACCAGAGGAGCTCCTGATGCCTCACTCACAAATCCAACGGTTGCCAAAAGCAAGAGCAGCGCCTTCATCAGGAGATCTCGGTCATGCAGCTCTCGATGTATTTCCGCGACTTGTTAATTGCAGCGGAGATCTCAGCAACGGTCGGAAGAATGGGTATTCCGCGCGGAGTTGGGTGCATGAATATCTCCACGTAGCCGCGATACTGAATCTGCTTCAATGCCCTAACAATTGGACGATAGTCAAGGCCACCTCCGAAGCCTGGCATTTGCTGCATCTCGATTTCTTTAGCCACCTTTCCACGAATGCCCTCGGAGTGCTCCTGAAAATACATGAACGGAATCTGGCCTACCCCAAGGTCGCGAATCAGCTGAGGAATTTGATCATACCACTTGTGCAAGTGGTGGGGAGCGAGCGCCACGCCAAGGTTCGGCGAGCGGTTGAGCTCGCCGAAGTATCGCAAAGAGTCCGGGTGATACAGCGCCTGCTTGTCATGATTCTCGATTGCGATTGTCACTCCCAACTCCTCCGCAACCGCAACGTGCGGCTTCATCTCTTCGAGAAACTTTTGCATCGCAGCCTTGGCTTCCGCACCTTCAGGCTCTTTCGGCCCCGTTGAACCGCAAAGCACTACTTTTCCACCAAACTTTTTGGCCCACCTCATCTCTTCCTGCAATTTAAACGGTCCAAGAGGGTACCGGGTACTCACTCCGAGCTGAACCTTGTGACCAGACAGAAGCTGAGCGAACTTCTCATCACCCATTTGCTCGATCTGCTCCCTCTGGTTCCCGTGCACGCGGCACCATATATCAATCGCCTCGCAGCCTGTTTTTTCAACCTCCGGCAGAATATCCTCAAGCGACATCTCGCCGTACATCGCGGACGAAAGAATATATTTCAAACGAAAGGGATCAGCAGCGCTCGCAACGCTTAAGAGTGATGGCACCGCAACGGCAACGGCGGATTTCAAGAAGTCGCGTCTTGTGTTCATTTGGGGAGACTCAGGTGTGTAGTTAAAAATCAAGGAACGCTCTGTTTTTAAGCCTCACGGGCAGCCTCGAGCATTTTGATCCATGGGCCGACAAACTGGCCACTGTCATGATAGGTCCGCCCACTGACCATGTGCCGGTCGATCACGCATGGCTCGTTAACATAAATCCCCCCGCAAACCTCGAGATCAAATTTGCACTTCGCCACCGTTGCCATCCGCAGCCCATTGACGATTCCAGCACGGGCGGGAATTTCAACCCCATGACACACGCTCGCCATGGGCAGTTTATTTTCCCAAAAGTACCGCGTGATACTTAGTAAGGCCTCATCCTCACGGATGTACTCGGGAGCGCGACCCCCGCTGAAAAATATCCCCGCATACTCTTTCGGATCGATGTCTTTAAACGCGATCTCCGCTTCAATCGAGTAACCCTCCCACTCCTTGGTAATTGTCCACCCGGATTTGACCTCATGGAGCACCATTTGGTAACGGCGCTTTTCCGGAGCAGCGACCACCGGCACAAACCCCGCCTCGATGAGGCGATAAAACGGGTAAAGAGTGTCAACTGTTTCAGTTGCGTCACCAACGATTACGAGGACTTTGTTACTTTTCATATTGGAGTGAAAATATCAGAAAAATGGTATGATTGCAGAATTGAGGCTACTGGCTCACAAATAATCAGCTTACAGCGCTCTATACAAACAGCTTGCTGTTGTTTATGAGTCACGGAAGGCTTTCATTATGGCAGGTTCTCTGACGCTGCCAATGCGACTATTCGGCGCCAAACCTCAGGTTTTTCATCAACAGAAACACACAACTACGACACCCAACTGGAGACAATGCCAGCACCAACGCCGCAGCACTTTCAGCTTCCAAAGAGGATGCAACCCCCGCGGCCTGAAACCGATCCGGACGCAACGAAGCCACCAAAGTTGTAAAAACCGACCGCCGCCAGGTTGATTGGGGCGTCCAGAGCTCGAAAACCGGGATTCCCTTGCTCCTCTGCTGGAGCCCGTCCCCACGGGTTTTTTCAGGGTTCGCAAGCAGCTTCACCTCATGGTTAACTCACGCTGAATGAAGATCGGCTTCGCACAAATCAACCCAATCGTAGGAGATATCACGGGCAACACAGCGCTCATTCAGGAAGCCTACCAGCAGCTCATCGCAGACGGCGCCGACATTGTGCTTACGCCCGAGCTCGCCATTACCGGCTATCCGCCGCTCGATCTGCTTTTCGAATCCCAATTTGTTTCCCAGAACCTCGAAGCGCTCGATGCGCTCGCGAAATCCACAGGCCCGATCCCCCTGGTGGTTGGATTCGTGGATGTGCATTCTGGAATCGGGAAGCCCTTCCGCAACGCAGCCGCCTTCTTGCACTCCGGAGCAATCCAAGCCAGACGCTTTAAAACGCTTCTTCCCAACTACGATGTCTTTGACGAAGACCGATACTTCGAACCCGCTGACAACAATTCAGTGATCGCATGGAACGGTCTCAAAATCGGGATCACACTCTGCGAAGATATTTGGACCGAGCCATTCCTTCCCCGTGCCTTCTACCCGGCATCCCCACTCGACGCACTCTGCTCTCAAGGTGCTGAGTTGATCTTAAACTTGAGTGCTTCTCCCTTTACGCTTGGAAAGCCTCTACGGAGGAATCAGATGCTTTCGGACGCTGCGAAAAGCAAGCGAGTGGCAATCGCATACTGCAATTGCGCGGGAGCAAACGATCAGTTGGTGTTTGATGGCAACTCCATGCTTTTTGATGCCGAGGGAAGACTCCTTGCGCAGGTCCCCTCTTTCGCAATTCATTCGCTTGTCGCCGATCTTCGCGGACCTGCTCACGCGTACGCGCCGATGCACGAATCTGAGTCGTTGTTCCATGCGCTTGTTCTTGGTGTCCGCGATTACATGAGCAAATGCGGCTTCCGCTCGGCCGTGCTTGGACTCAGTGGTGGCATCGATAGCGCAATCGTGGCCTGTATCGCGGCAGAAGCGCTCGGCGCCGCAAACGTACTCGGAGTGACTATGCCAACCCAATACTCCAGCGCAGGCAGCGTAGGCGATTCGGAACAACTTGCCCGTGCCCTTGGGATTAAATTCCTTAACATCCCAATCCAAAAGTCATTTGAGACTTTTCAAGACCAATTCAAGGCCATCTTTGCAGGGCTTGCTCCGAACGAGGCAGAAGAAAATATGCAGCCGCGCCTGAGGGGGATGACTCTTATGGCGCTTTCGAACAAGCTCGGGCATCTTGTACTCTCAACTGGCAATAAGAGCGAACTTGCAGTCGGTTACTGCACTCTCTACGGAGACATGTGTGGAGGACTCGCTGTGGTCAGCGATGTTCCAAAAACTCAGATTTACGCGCTCGCAAAATGGATTAATTCAAATCGGGAAATCATTCCTTGGGCGACCATTGAAAAACCGCCCAGCGCAGAGCTCAAGCCAGATCAAAAGGACCAGGATACCCTGCCTCCCTACGACATTCTCGATCCGATTCTGCAGCTTTACGTCGAGGAACAATGCTCCGCGCAAGAAATCATAGCGAACGGTTATGAGGAGAAAACCGTGAGATGGGTGATCAAGCGGGTGAACCTTAACGAATACAAACGAGCACAGGCTGCGCCTGGGCTAAAAGTCACCTCCAGAGCCTTTGGATTGGGCCGCCGCATGCCGATCGCGCAGCGATTCTCCCCTTAGCGCATCGATTACACTCTCCGAGCACAGACCTCTGAAACAGCCCACTCTCAAAGCCGGTGTGCAAAGTTGAGCAAACGCCATTTTTCCATGAACCATCCCCGCGTTAACGCATTTGAAGGCGCACTTGTTGCCGATGCTCTGGCAATGCCTGTCCACTGGTATTACGACAGGCTCGCGCTCCGTCGTGATTACGGGAGAGTCGACCGTTTCCTGCAGCCGAAAAACCCCCACCCCGACAGCATCCTGCACCGAAGCCAATACCAGCCCCTCACACCAGACGCTGATATCCTTCACGACCAAGCGGTGTACTGGGGTCAACGCGGCATTCATTATCATCAAAACCTGATGGCAGGGGAGAACACACTGAACTTCCAGCTTGCCCGGGCGCTGTACCGGCAGATCCGCAAAGCGAATGAGTATGATGCAGGCTGTTGGCTGCGCCTTTATGTGGATTGCATGCGTCTACCCGGTTGGCATAAGGACACCTACGCCGAGGAATACCACCGGGCATTCTTTACAAACCTTGCAAAAGGCAAGCCGCTCGAGAAATGCGGAATTGCCGACGTGCACATCGGTGGGTTGGTGCCAGTTTCGGTGCTGTTTGCCGCACTTGAACAAGCAGGCAACGCGCTCGAAGACACCGTTGTATCGCACGTTAGACTCACCCACAATGATCCGGATGTCATTGACGCGGCTCGATCCTTCACAAGAATTCTGTGCTCAGTAGAAAGTGGCATTTTGTTGCGTGATGCGATTCTTCAACACGGCACTACATGGATCTCAGCACGCAAAGTCGAGAAATGGAGCGCCGAGCCCGACGAGGTTGTGGTGGGCCAAAGGCTAAGCCCGGCCTGCTACATCAAAGACGCGTTTTCGGCGTCGCTCTACCTGAGCTGGAAATACGCAGATGACTTCGAAGCGGGAGTCATCGCCAACACGCACTGCGGCGGCGACAACTGCCACAGGGGCGCGGTTGTCGGGGCGCTGCTCGGTCTCACAAACGGTATTCCTGAGAAGTGGTT
>CAMDSZ010000114.1 GCA_945906945.1 Akkermansia muciniphila | reverse complement strand
ACCTTTAGAAAAACCGCCCCTGATGCCTCAAAGAGGATCTGAACGTCAAAATCCAACTATCAAAGGCTACGCTTCCTTAAACTGCATACGGGAATGACCGCCGGAGCCTAACGGCTCCGACGGCCAACACACCACCAAACCATTCTTGGTCTTACCCAAGCACCCGCCACCCCTCTACACACGCAGCATTGAAATGCCCCCCGGCGGTCTAGTTACTTCTTCTTCTTTTCCACCTCAGGCGCTTCCTTTTCGCCAACAGTGATTTTCTTCACTTCCCAATCGGTTTCCCGCTTGTACGCGTTGCCGCGCACCATTTCACCGACTCCGATAGCGTGGAAGTCCGCCTGCTTCCCTTCCTTCCAATACTCCGTGTGATCCGTTGTGCGGAAAACCCTCTCCTTCTCTTTGCCGTTCAAGGTAAAGGTCCGGGTGGACGCATCCACCGATATCACCTTACCCACGAACGGGAGCAAATGCTGAGAGGACTCCGTTGTTTTTTCAGCTGCCTTTTCGGGCGTGGCCTGTTTGCTGGGCTGCGCGTTTGCAGCTTGCACCGTCACCATTCCGATAGCGGCAACCAATCCCATCCATTTAATACTAGTCATAACCTGCACCTTTATTTCTCCGAATTGCACGCAAAACGTGCGATCAAACACCGAACGGGCCCGCCCCCTACACCGCCCCATTTTTGGAACCCGTGTTGACCGACGTCCATTCCACCCTCCATTTCGCTCACTGCTACGCCCGCGGATGCATCCCCAAAATTGAGCTATGTTCAAACACGCCGCATCCAAGCGCCATCGCAGCCACGATCAATCGCACGAAAAAAGCGACGCCACAGGTTCAATAGAACTACCTCACCCAAGCCTACTCTATCCGGTACAAAGCCGATTTTGTTCGAAGCACCAAGCTGTTGCCAACAACTGCAGGGGACGCCATGAAACCATCCTTTAAAGTATTTTTCGCGACAACCTCATAGTTAGCCTGCGCCTTCACCACAGTTGCATCACCAGCTGGATCAAAAAAGTAAACCAGTCCGTTGGCGACCAAGGGTGAGGCGGCGAAATCGCCTTTATCAACCACAATGCGCTCACGCCACCGCAACTCGCCTGTGGCCAAGTCCAAGCACGAAGCGAAACTTCCAGAGACCATGAAAACAAGACCATTCGCGATTACCGGAGTGGCCTGGTCAGGAGCCTTCACTTTGTCTTGCTTCCATAAAACATGAGTTTCGGAAATGTCCCCCTCGGCAGCTTCGAGTTTCACGCACCAAACCTCCGGCTTCATGAACCCTGTGCAGATGATGAGATTCTTTCCATCGGTGGCCGGTAACGGCACATTTGAAAAGCCGGAACCATAATTCAGAAACCACCGTTCGCGCCCCGTCATCGGGTCGAGTGCGTAGAGGCGAGTGGACGCAGTCGTCAAGCTCAGGGTCTCAGCTCCAATCTTGGCAAGAAATGGAGTGCCGTATGCCTTACGCCGATCCGGCGCAAGCGTCTCCAAGTGCGGCTTAGCAGAACGCTCGGATTTCCATGCAATCTGTCCATCCGACTTTTTAACAGCGGCCTCAAATTGCACGTCCATGCCGTCGCAGGGAATCAGCAGGTAATCCCCCGCCTCAGTCAATGAGCCACCAGGTCCATTCTGGTGATCGACAGTCAAATCCCTTTGCCTCCATAAAACCTCACCGGTTTTGGCGTCCAAGGCGGCCGTGCCGTTTGTCCCAAAATGAACAAAGAAGCGCCCCCCACTCAGGATCCCGGTCGGGGAAGCATAGGAATTCCTACGATGCTTGGGTATGGCAGCCTCGGGCTTGAAAACCTCAACGTTATGAACAATCGCCCCAGAAGCATAATCCACAGCCAGCGCCCTCAACGAAAGCCCCTCATCGGTCGCAGTGGTCAGCCAGACCAGCCCGTCGCTTACAACCGGGGAAGACCACCCTTCGCCGGGAATCTCAGTGATCCATCTGGCTTTTGACTCATCCCAAGTCACTGGCAGCTTGGGCGCATCTTCGACTGTGTTGTTTTGTCTTGGACCGAGAAATTGCCTCCACGCATCGGCTGCATGGGCGTGATTCATCCAAAACTGCGCGATGAAAGTGATAAAAAGTAACGAGCGAGGATGGGAAGCAGCCGGATTCATAGGGTGGCGTTTACACTATCGATAATCTTGATTACCGCAGCGCCTTAGGCAGATCAAGACCCTCGGACAACAGTTTTAAGGCCGAAGGCGCGAATCATCACAAAAGCCGGGAAGCCCAAAGCCGGCCAATGCCCAAAGCTTCACACGCCTCAGCGAAGCCCGCCACCTTTGTTCCCGCTCACTCCATAGTGATCAATCCACACTCCTCCCCAGACTCGATTCGGGACGGATCATGTCCACACCAACGCAGACGCGCCTTCTAGTCGGACCTCGGAAAAACAAGGGGATATGGCATCCAATTCCGCACAAAAAAAGAATCTTGGCGCTACCTCTCGCCTTGGTTTTTGTTTTCTCTTTTTTCTCAGCTGGCGTCGCAGGAGTTGAGGGCAGCGGCGACCCGGAAAAAATGACGCGCTGCTCCGGGCAACTTTGGTTGGCGGCAATCGCCGCGAGCTGTGGGGCTTTGGCTGCACTGAGCCATTCTTATGCAAATCGTTCACGGTCGACAGAATTCAACTCCGCGCCAACCACGAAGCCATTAGAAGTGACGTCGGTTTCGACAACGGAAGCGTTGCGCCACGCAAAAGAAGCTGCAGAAGCTGCAAATCGAGCAAAGGATGACTTCATAGCCTCGCTCTCACATGAGTTACGAAGCCCATTAAACCCAGTCCTTTTACTGGCGAGCGAATACGCGAGGTCTCCTGGCCTCCCGCCTCAGATGCGCGAGGACTTTCAAATTATCCTCAAAAATGTACGTCTCCAAGCACGGCTGATCGACGATTTACTGGACCTCACCCGAATCGAACGCGGCGGCATTTCAATCAGCGCCAGGATGCTGGATTTGGCGGTTGTTCTAAGGGAGGTTTGTGAAAGCCTTAGAGGCGATGCCGAAGAAAAGCATTTAAGGATCGAACTGGATCTACCCGACGGATGCTGTGCGGTGCGAGGGGACAGTGTCCGCCTCCAACAAGTCTTTGGAAATATTGTGCGAAACGCCATCAAGTTTTCGCACTCCCATTCAACGATCCACGTGAAGCTTTCGCCCTCCGCGTCAAGCGCCCGCGTGAGCGTGTCTGACCAAGGTTTTGGGATCCGTGAGGCGGATCTAAAACGGATCTTTGAACCTTTCACACAGGGACCTCGTTGCAATGCGTACGCTGCCGCACAGGGACTTGGGCTTGGATTAAGCATAGCACAGCGGCTCGTGGAGAGGCATCGGGGAGAGATCACAGCGGAGAGTGCTGGACCCGGATCGGGAGCCACTTTTCACGTTGATCTGCCCCTGGAGGCAAGACCGCCGGAGTTGCCGTCTGTTTCGATCTGCGAACCTGCTTATTGCGCTACGGCTCCAAGCATTCGAATTCTCCTTGTGGACGACCACGAAACAACCCGCAATGTATTGGCACGAATGGTTCGAAAACTTGGACACGAGGTTCTGGTCGCTGGCGATATTCGCTCCGCATCCGAAATTCTTTTCGAAACTGGAGTCGATGTCCTGGTGTCCGACTTGGGATTGCCGGACGGAGATGGAACCGAGCTGACGATACGCTGGAAGCCCAGAATCAAATTCGGAGCCATCGCGCTAAGCGGATTCGGAATGGAGTCTGACGTGATCCGCAGCCGCGAAAGTGGCTTTGCGTACCATCTCACAAAACCGGTGGAGTTTGAGCGACTGGCGGAGCTGATTCAAAGGGTTTGCAGAGCAGAGGGCGCGGGGCGGTTTATGTTGGATTAAGCAGTAGAGTGCATTTGATTCTTAATTCTCAGGCTGGCACCCCGCCTGTCGGGGCTGCACGGTTGTCGGCCGGATGAAGGTCTTGGGCACAGCGCCCCGCCACTTGAGCTCCCCGCCACTTGAGGAGGCAATGGCTACACTGCGTGCTCACAGGTAGCACCCCCACCCCCACCCCTGGCCCGGAGCAACGGATGCCTTGGCGTTGAGGCGGGGCCGCCCTGCCCCAGCCTTAAACGACCCGCGCGGCAACCCATCGCACAATCAACTTCACTCGAGGCATTTAATCGCATTACAGCCTCCGACAGACCGGGCTTAAGCCCCGCTGTGGGCGATTGCATCTGGCAAAATGTGCGCACTTCGGGTAAGCCTCTGGGTTCCACCACCCCAAATATGAAGCCTCGCCGGATACCCCTAGCGCTCGTCGCCTTGGCGTTAGCCCAGTTTTTTGAGCTGCGGGCGCACGCGCAGTTTTCGAACGGGCGCACTGATGCGCCAAAGGCTCCTCTTCAAATTGAGTCGAGAACGGAGGTTCAGCGCATCGGAAATCTCGCTGTCGCCAAGGGAGATGTGGTCATCAGCGTTGGAGACACGACGATCTACTGCGACTATGCACAGTACGACCAGGAGACCCGCGACGTGATGGTTTCCGGGGACGTACGCATTTTCCGCGGAGGGAAAATTTTCGCAGGCGACCGGGCGATCTACAACTTGGAGTCCAAGAAACTGACCGGCTCAGACTTCAGGGCAGCCTCGGGGCCTCTCATGGCGCATGCGCACGGAATTGCAGCCGCTGGTAAAGATGCCATCGAGATCGCTGGAGCAACCCTCACCGCAGATGATTCCCCAGACCCAGGGCTCCACATCAAGGCCCGGAAAGTCCGCTTTTTTCACAACGACCACACCGAATACGAAGATGTGACGGTCTACGTTGGAAGAACCCCAGTGTTTTGGGTCCCGTATCTCTACCAGCCCGCAAAGCTCGACCAGAGTTTCTCAATCTCACCTGGATCCCGGTCGGCTTGGGGACCGTTTCTGCTGACGCGCACCCTGTTTTCGATGGGCACCGATACGGTGGGCGCGGCGCGGATCGATTATCTCGCGAAACGCGGAGTCGCGATAGGGTTGGACGCTGACCGTAAGCTCCAGGACTCGGGGTCTTGGAGCAGGCTGAGGAGTTATTACATCAATGACTCGAGCCCCACCTTCAGGCCGCTCCAGGACAACTTGAACGGCCTCACAACGCGTGAAAACACGACAGTCGGCGCGAACCGCTACAGAGTGTCGCTGCAGGACCGCAGCTTTATTTCGGACACCCTTTACACCAGCCTGAACTTTAACAAGCTCAGTGATATCAACTATCTCGAAGACTTTGTACCCGGGGAACTGCGTCATGACCCCAACCCTGACTCTGTTCTCAATATCACGAAATGGGATGAAAACTACACCCTGAGCCTTCAGTTTCGGAAGCAGTTCAACGAGGACTTTGAAGGTTCGGGCAAGACCCCGGAGCTAGCGCTCGACGTGAGACGGCAGCCGTTTCTTCAGAGCGGTCTTTTTTACGAGAGTGAGAGTAGCGTTTCACAGTTGAGTCGAAAATACGTCAAAAACGGGCAGCCCAGCCCCTACGATTACCTGACGTACAAAACGCTTCGAGCCGACACTTTTCATCAGTGGACCTACCCGAAAATGCTCGGAGGCCTCGTCTCCGTAGTGCCGCGGTTAGGGATACGCGCGACCCATTACGGGGAGAGCATTGGAGACCAAAGCGTAGGACGCCAACCCGGTGACGCAAACTTTGCGGGAGGTGAAGGACTGAACCGAATCACCACCAATCTGGGCGTGGAGGCTTCGATGAAGTTCTCCAAAACCTTTGACTCGGTGGAAAGCAGAAAGTGGGGATTAGACGGGCTCAAACATGTCGTGCAGCCATTCACGAACCTCTCGTTTGTGAGCTCAGATCAGGATGCCTCCAAAATATTACCCATCGACTCCCTCAATCCCGCCACGACGCTCCCGCCTATTGATTTTCCACAATTCAACGCGATCGATTCGATCACCGACTGGAAAATCCTCCGTTTGGGCGTCCGCAACCGCCTTTTGACCCGCCGGGACACTGGAACTTTCAGCTGGCTTGAGATGGATACATTTTTTGACAACCGTATCGAGAAACCGCAGATCGGAAGCTTTGGCAGCTTAGACCCCGGGTCATTCTCAAATTTATTCAATCGCATACGCTGGAGTCCACTACCCTGGATGCAGATCAACCTTGGAACGCAGACGCCAGTTTTCGACGAGGGGTTTTCGGAAGTGAACCTCGACTCTACATTCCAGCCCAATCGTGACTTCACCTTTTCAGTTGGTAACCGCCACATCTCGGGGGTATCCGGCCTTCCTGCCGGCTCGACGGCCGTCTCAAACAATCTGCAATTTCAAGACTCAGACCTGCTTTACGGCTCCGCACGTCTCCGAATAAACGATGACTGGGCGATCAGCGCACAGGAAAGCTTTGAGATGCGCACTAAACAACCGCTTTATCAGCGCTACAGCATCGATCGAAGCCTCCGTTCATGGATCGCATCGCTGAGCCTGCTGATTTTTGAGCGCAATTCACAAAACGATATATCCGTCTTGTTCACCCTGTCTTTGAAAGATCTTCCCATAGTCCGCCTGCCCATGATTTTTGACCCGAGCGCCTCCGCAAGCTCGAGCAACGTCAAAAATCAGTAATGTTGATCCCCTGCGAAGCGTAGCCGTAGGTTGCTGACGTCGGCCGGAATGAGGCCTGAACAAGACCGCATGCATTCCGATTCTCTCTTAAACATGAACAATCAATCCTCCGTGGACGAGTCTTTGTATGCGGTCATTCTGGCAGGCGGATTCGGCGAGCGATTCTGGCCCCTAAGCCGCCAAGCCAAACCAAAACACCATCTTGCCCTGTTCTCGAAAGGTTCCCTCCTTGAAACAACAATCGAACGATTGGAGGGGCTGATATCACGGGAAAACACGCTCGTTTTAACTTCCGCGTCGCAGGCGGATGCAATTCGCAAGCTCGTCCCGACCCTGCCTTGCGGAAACATTATTGTGGAGCCAGACCGCCGGGATACAGCGGCAGCAATGGCTCTGGCGGCCGCGATCATTGCCCGGCGAAACCCAGCAGCCACAACCGTCGTCCTCCCATCCGACCACCATATTCCCAACCCGACTGCATTCCGCTCCACGCTCGCAAAAGCCGTGCAAGCCGCCCGCGCGTTCAGCCAAATCGTAACGATCGCAATCCCGCCCACCTTCGCCTGCACCGCCTTCGGATACCTTGAGCTGGGCCAACCGGTGTCCGATCAATCTCCAGCCAGGCAGCTCCTGAAATTCCACGAGAAACCTGACGCGCAGATCGCCCAGAGTTATATCGAGCAAGGAAACTTTCGCTGGAACGCCGGCATGTTCGTTTGGGGTGTCAATGCAATGCTGTCCGCGCTCAAGCACGCCTCACCGGAATTCTCCGCTTTTGCAGAAGCAATGATCGCGACCCACGAACCGGACGATTTTTTGGCATCCCATTTTCCCGCCCTTGCAAAACTTTCGTTCGACCGCGCGATCATGGAGAAAATTCCCTCCGCACTTGCAGTCGAGGCAGAGTTTGTTTGGGACGATCTCGGCGGATGGCCTGCGACCGGACAATACCTCCCGCAACACCCAAGCTCGAATGCGAGCAACATTCCCCTGCACCAGATTGATGCCTCAGGAAACGTTGTTTTTTCAACCAACCCCGCGCAGCAGGTTGCTCTGCTCGGTGTCTCTGATCTCATTGTGGTCAACACAGGCGACGCAATTCTGGTGTGCCCTAAAGACCAGGCAGAACGGCTCAGAGAGATGGTTAATATCCTGCCTGATCATCTAAAATAGCTGCTTTGCAGACGGTCCCCTGCCTGAACGTTTCCCGATACTCCCTCGGACTACAGGCATGTCGCTTGCGAAAATGTCGATTAAAGCTCGAGAGAGTTAAAAATCCGCTCTCGAAGGCGATTTCCGCGATGCTTTCCTCCCCTGCGCGCAGCAGCGACGCTGAATGATCGAGACGGAGTTGCACAAGAAAATCCCAGAGCCCGCCACCCGTCGCCTTCACGAAAAACCGACTGCAAGCTGAAGGACTCATCGACACCGCCTCTGCGATTTGAGCAAGACTGAGCGGTTCGCGAAAATGCTCCATCAGGAACGCATAAAAGCGCCCCAGCCTAGTCTGCGCCCCCTGCCCCGCTGGCCGTTCATACGAGGGGCCCGCAATCGCACGACTCCGGGCACCAGCAAGCATCTGGAGCACCCCAAGAAACTCAAGCACCGCATCAAAGGGCTCGACCTTCGGCACCCGCTCCAAGCGCCGGCTGGCTTCTTCGGCTCTGCGACCGGAAAAACAGAGCCCGCGCCGCGCCCGATTCAACATTTGCCCCAACCCACTCATCTCCGCAAGGTTCAGCAACCCCTCGCCCGGAAAATCCCGTGGAAACTGCACCACCAAGGCGCGACTGCACCCTCCCGTGGGCGCTTCGCTGAACCAAAAGTGCGGCAACTCCGGCCCCACTAACACCAAATCACCCGAGGCAAAGGGTTCGGTAAAATCCCCCACGCACCGCCGGCCGCTCCCCTCCAGAATCCAAGTCAACTCCCACTCCGGATGAAAATGCCATTCCGCATCAAACTTTGGCTGAGAGATTTCTAAAATCCTCAAGGACCTCCCCGGCTCCGGCCGAACACGCTCGAATTTTGCCCGCACGAGTCCTGATTAGCCTCTTTTTCAAAAAATAACCACTTTTAAGTCAATAATTGCACATAAACAGGCGATAGAAACGGAGACTTTCCAAGGCCGATCCGAGAGTCTGTTCCCATGAACTCATCGAGTTTTCAACAGATCTACAAACCTCATCAGGGAATCCCAGCCTTGGCGGGAATCACTACATTCGAGGAGGCTGGGAAGCCCGGATTATCGGTTGAAGGTTGCGTGAACCGCCTCAAGCGACTCCACTGGGCCTTCCGCCGCCTACACCAGATCTTCATTCACCGCCTCGTTTCAGAGCCGGTTTACGAATTGAAAATGGGGTTTAGCCTGCAAGCACATTACTGCGCGGAGCACGCCGCCGCGTTTCGCAAGCGAGTCGCCGAGATGCGCGAACCCCCGCTTGGACTCGATGTTGTTCCGGATGCAGCTCTGGAGATGTTTTTTGATGAAATACTCACCTCAGCAGATTCGGAGGATCTTCTCATTGGAATCTACGGTGAAGCGATTCCAGCGCTGGAACGATCCCTCGCAACCTACATGGAGGCCACAAACCCCGTCGTTGATCATCCGTCGATACGCGTGTGCAAGTTTGCGTTGTTGGAGGTTCGCGAGATGCTTGAGTACGGACGAACGGTCCTTTCAAATCTTGACTGCAAGCACACCGATGCTTCACGCAAATGGCGCTCAAATATCGTCCGCTTGCTTGAGCTCGCGGGCGGACTCGACGGCCATCTTCCGCGTACTCCGGGCACGCCCGAGCGTTTGAGCTCACTTGCCCCCTACGTTTTCGACCCGGTGCCCAAACGGGACAACCGCTTCACCGATCCGTACAACATGGGAGTTCACGCTGAGGCGTTTCTTTACGACCCAGCAATGCCTGTGAACGCAAAGCCGCTCATGATGTTCTACAAGCGGCTACGAGAAATCGACGTCCCTGAGGTCATTGCGTCCATTCTTGCGGAAACAAACAACAAACCCTGGGAATACACGGTGGACATGACCCGACAGCTATGGGATGAAGCTCGCCACGCGATGATGGGCGAGATTGGATTTCTACATGCAGGCGTCGACTGGCGGGAACAGGTGCGCATCAACTTCACGTGGTCTCTTGCACTCAACACGCAGCTTAAGCCGATTGAGCGGCACGCGGTGCTGTATTTTATCGAACAAGGCCTCATGCCAAAAACTGGGAAGCGTTTCGAGTGGGAGGTCGGGAAAGCCTCAGGCAATCCTTTCTCGGAACTCGCTCAGGATTTCGATTGGGCTGACGAGGTTCTACACGCTCGCATTGGCAGAGACTGGTACGTGAAGGGATTCAGTGATTCCAAAAGCGCGACCGCTTACGGCGATGAATGCTGGTCCCGCGTGCTCATTGATTGGGAAAAGTACAAAGCGGAGGGATTGACCTCTCACCAAAACTGGTGGCCGAAGCTTTACGCCGATTGGTGCCAGCTGAGAGAAATTGAACCCGAAGCGGCCGCTCTTTCATTCAACACCTCCTACGCAGCAAAACGTGCGGATCTACGAGAACTGAGCGGCTCTGCATAACCAGATATCATCACGTGAAACTAAAACATATTTGCGCAGTCATCACAGGCGCCGCGCGCGGCATCGGTCTTGCCACGGCATCGAGGCTCATCGAGGAAGGGGCACGGGTGGTGCTCACTGATGTTGATGAGGTCGGGCTTAGAAACGCAATCCAGCAGCTCAAGTCGCCGCTAGCCGTTTCCGCGGTTGCTGATGTCACAAAGTCGCAGGACTGCGCCCGCATGGTGTCGGTGGCGCAGAACCATGGATCCCCGCTCAATCTGTGGATCAACAACGCCGGACTCGCGCGGCATCGAGCCATTCCCGACTACTCGGAGCAGGAAATCGACCTGATGTTGTCCGTGAATCTGAAGGGGACAATTCTCGGTAGTCAGGCCGCGCTGCGTGCCATGGTTCCGAACCGCTCGGGCCATATCATCAACGTCATTTCGACAGCAAGCCTTCGAGGCATCCCCTCCGAAACGGTCTACTGCGCGGCCAAATGGGGCGTCCGCGGTTTCACTCAAGGTCTGAGAGAGGAGGCTGCGAGCTTCGGGGTCCGAGTGACAGCGCTACTCCCGGGAGGCGTTGACACTCCGTTTTGGAATGACGCCGCGGCGCGCCAAATGCCCACACAGGACTTCCTGACAGCCAGACAAGTCGCCGACTCGATCATCTCTCTCGCCGCGATGGACGCATCCGTCGTGCCTCAAGAGCTCGTGCTTCGAGCAATAAAGGACCGCGATTTCGCCACAGTCTAAACCGCATTCACACCGCCATCCATTGAACTCACCGTTTAGAACCTTTGAAATATCCGACCCGCGCTTCGAGACGGATGGCATCCGCCTCGTCACTCTCAAGAGCAAGGCCCTGGGGCAGCGATGCGATATTTCGATCCACACACCGGCCGGCGCAGCGCAGACTCAGGACCTGCCGATCGTGATCCTTTTGCACGGCGTATACGGCAGCCACTGGGCTTGGACACTCAAGGGGGGCGCGCACAAAACCAACGAACGCCTCCACGCCCTTGGAGAAATACCACCCATGGCCTTGGTAATGCCTAGCGACGGACTTTGGGGGGACGGGAGCGGATACCTTGCCCATCGTTCACAAGACTTCGAGAGATGGATTGTCGAGGAGGTTCCAGCCGCTGCGCGACATGCGGTCGTTGGCTGCTCGGAGAATTCACCGATTTTCATCGCAGGGTTGTCGATGGGCGGATTCGGCGCGCTACGGATTGCAGCCAAATACCCCGGTAAATTCACTGCATCTTCAGGACATTCCTCGGTCACTCACTTTGATCAAATGCGGGACTTCGTGGAGGAGCA
>CAMDSZ010000113.1 GCA_945906945.1 Akkermansia muciniphila | reverse complement strand
CGGCTCAAGTTGCCCCTTGGACCGAGGTGGACCTGCTCAAAATTCCTGCAGACGCCAAGATCGATGCTGGCGAGGCGCCAGCGCCGGCGCCCGGCACTGCAGCAGCCCCCGCTGCAGCGGGAAGTCCTGCTCCCGCAGTGGCGGCAGTCGATATCGATGCGGGCAAGGCTCAGTACTTGGGTCTCTGCGGCGCTTGTCATCAACCGACCGGATTAGGGCTTCCTCCAGTTTTTCCGCCCTTGCTCAATTCTGAATATGTGACGGGCAGTACCGAGCGACTGGTGGCCATTGTATTGAAAGGCGTGATCGGTCCGATTACCGTCGATGGCAAGCCCTACAACAACATGATGCCTCCGCAAGGGGCAGTGCTAACCGACTCCAAAATTTCACAGATCACTTCGTATGTTCGTGACGCGTTCGGCAGCAAGGCTTCGCCGATCACCACCGAAGAAGTGACAGCCGTGCGCAAGAAGTACGAGGCGCGTCAAGCATCTTGGACCGAGGCCGAATTAAAGGCTTTCGCCCCATAACTCTCACCCCAGAAACGCAGTCCAACCAAAGGAAACAAGACCCTTGTTCAAATGAAAAAACTAGTTCTGGCAATCATCGCATGCACCCCATTCGTGAGTTTCGGGCAGGACAACGCTGATTTAGGCAAAACCGTGTACATGACACTTTGTGTGGCATGCCACCAGCCGACCGGAATGGGGTTGCCTCCTGTGTTTCCTCCGCTCTCAAAAACGGAGTACGTTAGCGGATCTCCTGAGCGCTTTGCTGCAATGATCTTGAAGGGTGTCATCGGCCCGATTACGGTAAACGGGCAGGTGTACTCGAATGTGATGCCTTCGCAGGAAGCGCTTTTGACCGACGAAAAAATCGCTGCGGCCATCACTTACGTCCGGTCCAATTTCGGGAATGAGTATCCCGCGGTAAGTGCTGAGGTCGTCGCCGCGGCCAGGAAAAAATTTGCAGAAAAGAAAGACTCGTGGACAGAGGCGCAGTTGAAAGACTGGCCTGAGCCCACGGTCACGAAGTGACGAGAGAGCCGACTTTTGCTCGAATTGACGCGAAGCAGATGAGGGCTAAAGCCTAATTGAGTCTTCGGAGCAATCAGTCCTGCAAACCGTTTATTGAGTTAATCAGTGTCAGAGCGAGCCCTCAAACGGCTCCGTAAACCCAACCAAAACCTATGGCAACCACCGCATCTTCCACCTCTGGGTCTCACGTCGCGGGAACACCCCATGACGCTCATCACGATGCTCATCATGGAGGGCATGATGACCATCACCATCACGAGTTGGATTTCATTCAAAAATGGGTCTTCTCAACGGACCACAAAGTGATTGGTTGTCAGTACGCTTTTTGTGGGCTGGCTTTTCTGTTCCTTGGCTTCCTCATGATGCTTGTCATGCGCTGGCAGCTGGCCAATCCCGGGATTCCAGTCCCTGTGGTGGGTAATTTTTTGCGGGGAGCTTTCGGACCGGTCGTAATGACTGATGCCGGCGCTCTCACTGCAAGTGGATACAATGTCTTCGGCGCGATGCACGGCACCATCATGGTGTTCTTCGGAATTGTTCCGCTCGCTGTCGCTGGGTTTGGAAATATCGTCGTCCCGCTTCAGGTTGGCGCTCCCGACATGTGCTATCCCAAGTTAAATATGGCCAGTTTCTGGTGCTTTTTCACCAGCGGCGTGTTGATGATGGGAAGCTTTTTTGTCCCTGGCAGCGCTGCGAAGTCTGGATGGACCGCGTACCCTCCGCTCTCCGGTATTGCAGACCTCCCAGTTGATTCCAGTGTTTGGTTGAACGGCCAGACTGTCTGGCTGCTGGCAATGGTGTTCAACATAACGGGGTCGCTGCTTGGCTCTATCAACTTCATTTCCACCATTATTCAGCTCCGAGCGCCCGGGTTGACTTGGATGCGCCTGCCTTTCTTTGTATGGGCGCAGTTCGTAACGGCATTCTTGCTGGTACTAGCTTTCCCTCCGTTGGAAGCCGCAAGCTTTATGCAGCTAACCGACCGCGTATTTGGCACATCGTTCTTCATGCCGACAGGTTTGGTTGTTGGGCAGGCGTTGGGCCAAAGTTGGTCTGGCGGCGGTAGTCCGATCCTTTGGCAGCATCTTTTCTGGTTCCTGGCCCACCCCGAGGTGTACGTCCTCATCCTTCCAGCGATCGGCATCGTTGCCGAGGTGGTGGCAAACAACACCCGCAAGCCGCTCTACGGCTACAAGGCGATGGTCTACGCGATCTTCTTGCTCGGGTTTCTATCGTTCATCGTTTGGGCTCATCATATGTACATGACTGGCATGGGCGCGAAAGTCGCGGCCTTCTTCCAGATCACGACGATCATGATCTCGGTCCCAAGCGTGATCCTTCTCACCGCGCTTCTGTTGTCACTTTGGGGTGGTTCCATCCGGTTCAATTCGCCGATGCTTTTCGCGACGGCTTTTCTTCCGATGTTCGGAATCGGCGGTCTCACAGGGATTCCGCTGGCATTTAACGCGGTCGATTTGTTCCTGCACGACACCTACTACGTGATCGGCCACTTCCATTACGTCGTGGCGCCCGGAACCATCTTTGGATTGTTCGCCGGCGTCTACTACTGGTACCCAAAGATCACCGGTCGCAAGCTGAGTGAGTTCCTGGGGCGCATCCATTTCTGGGGCTCGTTGATTACGATTAACGGCATCTTCTTTCCGATGTTTATTCAAGGGATGGCAGGCGTGCATCGCCGCTGGTACGATGGTGGTGTCACCTATGAACAGTTGGCCGGACCAGTTTTGCACTGGAACAAATTCATGACGGTTTCCGCCGGTCTGCTTGCATTGTTCCAATTGCCGTTCATCTGGAATTTTTTCACAAGCATCTGGTTTGGTGAAAAAGTTGGACGAAATCCGTGGAACTCCACGACGATCGAATGGGACACTCCGACCCCGCCTCCTCACGGAAATTTCGACAAGCCAGTCGAGGTCTTCCGTGGACCTTACGAGTATAGTGTGCCCGGAGCTGCGGCAGACTTCATTCCCCAGACGCAGCGGCCATAGCGCGTCTTGGATGGGATCGATCGGACCATCCGCCACCTTCACACGCCATTTTGTTTTATGTTTAGCAGGATTTTCAAATATCTCCCTTTCTTTAGTGATGCTGAAGTGCCCTACACGGTGGCTGCTCGGCCAGACACAGGGCTCTACAACGCAAAGCTCGGAATCTGGCTCTTCTTGGCGTCCGAAGTCATGCTCTTTGGCGGATTGTTCTCCGCTTATATCTTCCTGCGCATCGGCGCGGAACCGGGATACTGGCCGTCGGGGTTGCTGAACGTACCCGTTGGAACCGCCAACACCGCGGTGCTGATCGCCTCTTCCGTCACTGTTGTGCTGGCATGGGCCGCCCTCAAAATGCGTCAACTCGCCAAGTACAAGTTCTACATGGCGATCACCATTCTCTGCGGGGTGTTCTTCCTTGCTGTGAAGCTGAGTTATGAGTGGCCCGCGAAGTTCAATCACTTCGGGGTGTTTGTCAGGCAAAGCGCCGCGTCGAAGTACGATGAGTTTCTTGGAAACAAGCATCTCAGCGAGACTGGTCAGGCGCCACGCTGGGAGATTTCAGGGCACCTTCTGGACGCACCAAAGGGGTCGCCCTACGCGGATCAGGCTCACCACAACGCCGAGCATTTTGCTCATGAAACGCATCGTCACGACGCCGTGACCGAGGCGGATGATGATTACGTGATCCAACTCGATCCCGTGAATGCGGATCCGGACAGCAAGGAAAACGACCGACCGCACTTCCTGCCCCGTCCTCTGAGTTCAAAGCTGGCTGTGATCAAAGCTGCGGATGTTGAGTCGGCAAGCACGTTCGCCCCGCGGCACAGCACCTACTTCGCGACCTATTTCTTGATCACAGGACTCCACGGCCTTCACGTGCTCGGGGGGATCTTGGTCTTCTTATACCTCTGGCTTCCGATCAAGGGCGGCACAAAATTGTACCAGTCGAATCCCGAACACCTCGCGAACCGCGTCGAAATCGCCGGGCTTTTCTGGCACTTCGTCGATCTCGTGTGGATCTTCGTATTCCCTATTTTTTACCTCCTCTAATACTTTCAATCATGAGCGATCATCAAGCGGCGCACGGTGCGCATCAAAACTCTGGAGGTGCTGTGGACCATAGCCACGAAGCCGAGCACATCGCGGCGCATATCGGAGCTTATCTGAAGGTGGGCATCGGACTTTTGATTCTCACCGGGGTTACGGTGGCCTTGTCCTACGTCGATTTCGGTTCGCGAGCGAACAACATTATCGTCGGGATGATCGTGGCGACCTTCAAGGCGAGTCTGGTTGCGGCGATTTTTATGCATCTCAAGGGAGAGAAGATGACCATTTGGAAATTCCTCATTTTCACCTGCATTTTCGCGGCCGGTTTGTTTTTTCTGACCTATCTGGCGCACACCGACCCTGTCAGTGGAACCTCGCACTCGAGCCATTCGTAACCCTTCATTAAGCTGGCAATATGTCTCTCAAAGCTTTCCACATATTTTTCATCCTCGTCTCCATCGTCTTCGCTGCCGGGCTTTCAGCTTGGGCATTCAAGACGGGTGCATCGGACGCGCTGGGGTTTGTGAGCGGGGCGTCCTCCTTGTTGTTGTTGGTCTACGGAATGGCGTTTCTTAGAAAGGCTCGGAGTATCATCACATGAAAATGCTAACACTCTCAAAACGGGATTCATTTGTTTGGGTGGTTGCTGGTCTTCTGGCAACGGCGCTTATGCAGGACGCCGACGCCTGCACCGCCTGTATGGGCGACAGCACTGGGCCAATTGGCGAGGCCGCTAATGGCGCTATCTTCGTGATGCTCGGTGTCTTGGCGCTGGTGCTCGGGCTGATCAGTCTCGCGGGTTATTCACTGGTCAAGCGGGCGAACCTGCCCATTCCTCCCCACGTTGAACTGGTCCGCTCAATCGCGGGCCCCAACCTATCATAATGCTATGCTGAACAGATTTTTGGGAATTGTTGGAAATGCCTCCGAGCACGGCCTGTCGGTGGATCACATGTTGGAGGTCTGCCACTGGTTCATGCTTATATTGGCGGTTGGCTGGAGCAGTTACCTGGCAATCGCTTTGTTTCGGTTTCGTAGGGTGAAAAATCCGAAGGCCGATTACCATGGCGTGACCGGCAACGCTTCTTCTCACGCTGAGTTTGCCCTTGTTTTGATCGAGGCGGCATTGCTGCTGGGGTTCGCTCTTCCGCTCTGGGGAAAGCGGGTTGTGGATATTCCTGAGCAAGGCGAGGCACTCCGCGTTCGCGCGGTCGGCGAACAGTACGCTTGGAATTATCATTACACCGGTCCGGATGGCGTGTTCGGAAAGCAGAACGCAGCATTCGTGAGCTCAAGCAACCCGCTGGGGTTGGATCCTTCGGACGAGGCTGGTAAGGATGATGTAGTCTCAAAAAACGAATTGTTTGCAGTCAATCAAAAGCCAATCGTCCTTGAGATCACTTCGAAGGATGTGATCCACGCAGTCTCCATCAAGCATATGCGAATCGCTCAGGACGCGATTCCTGGGACAAAGGTGCCGATGTGGTTTCGCCCGATCAAAGCCGGCAAGTACGAGATCGTCTGCGCTCAGCTTTGCGGTGCCGGCCACTACGCCATGCGTTCGCATTTGATCGTGGATTCGCAGGAAAAATTCGATGAACAAATCAAGGAGCTTAGTGCAATGCAGCATCCCGCAGTTGCGGCGTCTCCTGCTCAGTAAAGATTGATCCTGATCATTTTTGGCCGTTGCCCCCAGCGGTCGTTGAAAACTGGGAGGGCGAGAGGGTGCATTTTCCGAGTGCACCCTTTTGTTTTCTCTACCAACCCAACACCCCGTGAATCTCAAAACTCTCACTCGATTTGCTCAGGCCGCCGTACTCGTCGTATTCGGCCTGATCTTTGTGGGCGGCTTGGTGACAAGCTGGCAGGCGGGCATGGCTGTGCCTGACTGGCCCCTGAGCTTCGGAAGTCTAAATCCCGAGGGCTGGTGGGCCAACTTTCCTGTGCGCTTGGAGCATGGACACCGGTTGCTCGCGGCGTTTGTCGGGCTTGTTGTTGGAGTATTGTGCGCCACAGTCTGGGGAAATTTTCGTGCACTCGGGTTCGCCGCGCTTACCTCGGCCGTCGTACCAGTGGCGGCCAGGTCTCTCGGTGCCGAACCGTGGATGATGGCGCATCTTGGAGTATGGCCCGCGGCCGTGGTTTTTGTGTTCACTCTTCTCAAAGGTGCGGGGCAACGCGAATCCTTGGTGGGTGGTTGCGAGCGCAAGCTGGCGCTCGCGGCTTTTGTCCTGGTGTGTTGTCAGGCAACCTTAGGTGGCCTGCGCGTGACTCGCGAGACCGCCGGCGCCATCGGGGTCGCCGAGGTGCTTCGCATCGTGCACGGATGCGTCGCACAGGCGTTTCTAATGCTGCTCGTGGCCCTTTCAGTTCGGATTTCAATGGCGCAGCCCTCAGGCATCGGTTCAAAGGATTTCTCAAGCGCGGTGGCGAATCCTTCAAAGGCTGTTTGGATCTCAGTGGGGCTTGTGTACACACAGCTCATTTTCGGTGCGACGATGCGTCATCTTGGCGCCGGTCTGGCGATTCCAACTTTTCCTGCGGCGGACCCGAGCGGCAGTTGGATGCCGAAGGTGCACAGTTTCTACACTGACCTAAACTTCACCCATACGCGGTTTGGAGCGGTTGTAGTCGGGTGTGCTGTCCTCTGGGCCGTCTTTAAAGTAATGCGTTACGCGGCGCCGAGTTCGATGCCGTGGCGTGCTGCAATTCGTAGCGGCGCGTTGGTGTTGGCTCAAATCGCGCTGGGAATTCTAGTGATTATTCATCAGAAGCCGCGGACTCTTGCCACGCTGCATGTGGTGCTTGGCGCCGCTTTGCTCGCAAGCGTGACGGCCATGGCGGTGCGGTTGGCATCACAGCGGAATCTCAAAGAGGAATTCGCTCAATGAGTGCTTCTTCTTCCGAAGCGGTTGCTCAAATGGCTGGGATGGGAGACACTCGTTCCTCGATGTTTGGCGATTTGTTCATTTTAACCAAGGCGCGCTTGAGCCTGATGGTGGTCTTTACGACGGCCGTCGGTTTCTGCGTCGGTTCGACAGGTCCCTGGCTCACGATGGCGCTGCTTTATGCAGTGCTTGGAACCTCCCTTGCTGCCGCCTCTGCCGCGGCGCTGAATCAATGGATGGAGGCCGATGTGGACCGGCTAATGGAGCGCACCCGAGAAAGGCCGCTGCCTGCCGGTCGCATGAAAAAGGCAAACGCCCTGTGGCTGGGATCGGTCTTGGGTGTGCTGGGAGTCGGGTTGCTTTGGCTTAAGTCCACGCAGCTGGCCGCAGCCTTCGCGTTTCTCACGATTCTCGTCTATCTGGCTGCCTATACCCCTCTGAAGCGGCGCAGCGCTTGGTGCACCTTGCTCGGCGCGGTTTCTGGTGCATTGCCGCCGGTGATTGGCTGGGCTGCCGCGGAATCGTCGGACCGGAGCATGGCGTACGTTCTCTTTGGAATACTCTTTTGTTGGCAGCTTCCTCATTTCCTGGCCATCGCTTGGATGTACAAGCACGAGTACGAAGAAGCTGGGTTCGTCATGTTAAAACGCGGCGATGAATCTGGCCTTTTCACCGCTTACCAAGCGCTTGGTTTTTCCATCCTCCTAACATCGGTCGCATTTGTTCCAACGTGGCTGGCGAAGGTATCGCCCTTTTACAACTTGGGTGCAGGGCTCGCTAATGCGATGCTTGTTGGTTCGTGCGTCGTGTTTCTGCTCGAGCGTTCGCGTGGTGCTGCGCGCCGTCTTTTCTTCGCTTCCATCTTGTACTTGCCAGTGATGCTGTTGTTTTTGGTTTTCACTCGAAAGGCGTTATGAGCTTTCGGAATCACACGGCTTTACTGGTGTCGCTGCTGATTGCGCTCGCGGCGGTCGCTTCGTTTTCGGGATGCAAGCCCGGGCAATCGGTTTCCGACCCAGTGCAGCTCCTCGGTCCGAAGCAGAGCGGGCTGCCGCGACTCCACAAGTATTGGGAGCTACCCGATTTCGAATTGGTGACGCAGAGTGGCGCTGCGTTTTCGAAAAGTTCGATGCTAGGAAAAATCTGGATCGTCGACTTTTTTTATACAAGCTGCCCAGGTCCGTGTCCTGCTCTCACAAGTCGTCTGAGTGGCATGCACCAGGCGTTTTCCTCCGATGCCGGTGTTGGCTTTTTGTCGGTTTCCGGCGACCCGCAGAAGGATTCGCCCGAGGTCTTGAGCGTCTATGCACAAAGGTTCAAGGCGGATGAAAGGTGGGTCTTTTTGACAGGCGAAAAAAGCCGTGTTTATGCGCTCGCAAACGAGGGGTTTAAAATGTCCATGAAGGAGATGCCCGGCGAACAGGACTCCGTCTCGCACAGCACGCGGCTGGTTCTTGTCGACAAGGAAGGCTGGGTCCGGGGTTTTTACGAGGGGATTGGAGAGGACAGCACCGAGGTAACCGCACGTCTTGAGGCGGATATCCGCAAGCTTTCAAAATAAGTGTTTTGACTCCACCCTCCCATCGCACAAAAACAAGTCGCACGCCATGAATGTACAGGATCTCCCGCTCATAAACGCGACGCTCAACGCCCTGGCCACGTTCTTCATCGTGGTGGGACTTTGCGCGATCAAGATGGGAAATAAGGGGCTGCACAAAAAATGCATGTTTTCCGCCATCCTCGTATCTGCGGCGTTTCTCACTTGCTACCTCATCTACCACTTCAACGTGGTTGCCGTGACCAAGTTTGCCCATTCCGGATGGCCGAAAGCCGTCTACTTCTTCATTTTACTCACCCACATTCCCCTCGCAATTTTGGTGCTGCCTCTGCTGGTGAAAACCGTCCTGCCCGCAATACGCGGCGAGTACGAAACGCACAAGCGCTGGGCTAAAATCACTGCACCGGTTTGGCTGTACGTGTCGGTGACCGGGGTGCTGGTTTATCTCATGTTGTACGTCTGGTATCCGCCTGTCTCGGCTTAACCCTGTACCTGATCAAACTTATGTCGCAGACGACCGAGAATAACGAACGTCCCCGTGTGTTGGTGGGAATGAGCGGTGGAGTGGATTCCTCCGTGGCGGTTTGGCTGCTTAAGGAGCAGGGGTATGAGGTGGTGGGTGTGACGATGAAAGTCTGGCCGCAGGATTGCATGTCGCGCGCGGAGGATAAGTGCTGCGGGCCTCAGGCGATCGCAGATGCGCGCGGCGTGGCGCATGCTCTCGGGGTTGCACACTACGTGGTCGATGAGGCGGATGCTTTTGAAAAACAGGTCATCAATTATTTCACTGCCGAATACCAAGCGGGAAGAACGCCTAACCCCTGCGTGATGTGCAATGAAAAGGTGAAATTCGGCAACCTTTGGAGCAAAGCAAAGGCAGTTGGCGCCGAGTACATCGCCACCGGCCATTATGCGGTGGTCGACCACCTCGAAGACCGTTCGGTGCTCCGCAAGGGCGTGGATCCTCGCAAGGACCAGAGCTACTTTCTTTTCAGCCTTCGACAGGAGCAGCTCCGCAGAACGCTCTTCCCGCTCGGCGGAATCGAGAAATCCGAGATCCGTGCGATCGCACGAAAACTCGGTCTCAAGGTCGCCGACAAGGTCGACAGCCAGGAGATCTGCTTTGTGCCAGGCAACGATTATAAGGCCTTCCTCAAGGGCCATCTTGGCGAGCAGCAATTTCAAGCCGGCGGTATTTTCGACAAATTCGGAAACCGTCTTGCTGACCACGAGGGAATCGAAATGTTCACCATTGGACAGCGCAAGGGCCTTCCCGGCGGCTCGCCCAAACCCATGTACGTAATTGATATCGACCCGGAAAGCCGCAGCGTGATTGTTGGCGAGGCGGATGACCTGGTCACCGAGGAGTTCGAGATCGACCATGCGCAGTGGAATCTTCCATCGCATCTCGAGGGCGACACCTTTGAGTGCGTGGTGAAAATCCGGTACGCGCATCCCGGCGCGCAAGCCACTGTCACCCGCCAGCCAGGCGACAAAGCGCTGGTTCGACTCCAGATTCCTCAGCGGGCTGTCACCCCGGGTCAGGCTGCCGTCTGCTATCTCGGGGATGCAGTGCTCGGCGGCGGATGGATCGCGCGTAACTCCGCGGTGCGCGGTTTTTCCACAAGCACCGCGTCGGCTGTATAGCGTTCAGCCGCGTAGTTCGTCGCTTTATTTCGCGGGAATTTCGTTGAGGGTGTAGTAGCCGAGCGGATGCAGCACAGGCTTGCCGGATGCCGATTTGACGCCATCGCAGTGGATTTCATGGATGTGCCCCTTCGTGAGCGCATCGACGGTGAGCCGTACGGATTTTCCATCCTTGGCGACCTGAATCTTTTGGATCTTTGGAAGCACGTCATCGACCTCCGGGCTACCGTATTTCGCCTGATAAATGTAAGTGAACGCGCGCAGTGCGTAGCTTTCGGGATTCGAAGCGGTGCCCGTGTCGACAGGCTCGGTGAACGTCAGTTCGAAACCATCGTTTTTTGCATGGATCTCGTGGATTTCAAACGGCGTTTTTCCTGTCCACTCAACGCGCTCAAATCCAAACGGCTGCCCGCCCTTTGCGCCCCATCCGCGGTCTGAGCCGCCTACGAAAAATTTTCCATCGCTCCCCATCCGCGCGCCGATCGGGCCCGAGGTGAGCCCCTTTAGAAATGGAAATACCACCCCTTGTTTCACTCCGTTCACAGTCTCCAGATACACACGCGAAACGTTCGAGTGGCTTTGATCGGGGATGAAGATTTGCTTTTTAAAAGGCCCGAACTTTCCCTCGCTCAAGTCGCACACGATGGCGGTGGAGGAATTCCCAATCTTGCCCGGGCCGTACACGAGGTACACCGCTGGCGGGACCAACTCCTTGATCCGTTCCCGCTCGACCAACATACGGCTCTTGTCCTCGGGATCCACCGGCCGGGGACCCATGTTCGGTGCGAGCGCATACCATTCGTTGCCTCCGGGATGTCCCTGGAAGGAATTCGGCACAAGGTGTTGAAGCGTGCACGAGCCATGCCATGGACCTTGATTGTCGGTGTAGTAGACCTCTCCGTCCGCATCGAAGCCGATGCCGCCCGGCGAGCGCACACCGCTGCAAGTCGGGACCACCGTGCCGTCCGGCTTGATCCGAATCGCCCAGCCGCGAAACGGCGTCTTGCTTGAAAACGAACCCGTCAGACACGAGACAAACCACAGGTCACCGTTTTTGTCGAAACGTGATCCGAACGTGTATTCGTGGTAGTCGCCGCTGACGCCCCACGGGGTGGCCACAGTTTCAAATGTGTCCGCACGTCCGCCGCCCGCCGCGTCTTTCATGCGCAGCAGCTCGTAGCGGTTGGTGACGTAAAGCCAGCCGTTTTTCCACACCAACCCCATCACTTCATGCTGTCCTTCGGCGAACCGTTGGTACTTCACCTGCTTTGCGGAGTCCGCTCCGGGGGCCGAGTCGAACATCAGTGTGTCCTTGTTCCACACTCCTGCTACCGATGCGCTCTGGGCGTTTGAAACCATCCAGATCTCTCCCCGGCGCGTACCCAGAACAAGGCGTCCGTCC
>CAMDSZ010000112.1 GCA_945906945.1 Akkermansia muciniphila | reverse complement strand
ATTGATAAACTCCACCGCAACGACATCCCTCTTCGCGTCGAAAGGATTTTCCTCCAATTCACAGACCATTCCTACATGGATGTCACCACTGAGCACCACCGTGCTGCCCAGATGTTTACGAAACAGGTTCAACAAAAGTTTTCGCTCTGCAGGATACCCATCCCATTGATCATAATCAGGCCCATTGCCGTCGGCAGCCATGAGCTTTGTTTTCGATAGTGCCAGCTTGAGATCGTCGGGGATATTTTCCCTCCATGTAGTGGAGAGTACAGAAGGATTACCCAATATCTGCCAGCGGGAGTTGGAGCGTTCAAATTCGCCAAAAAGCCATTCCCGTTGAGTAACTCCGAGTTGAGTGCGTTCGGCAGCATCTGCTTCCACTCGCTGCAACGGCTTGTCCCGGTATGTGCGAGTGTTAATCAGAAACAAATCGGCCAGTCCTCCAAAATGAACGCTGCGATAAACACCCTCTGTGTCCGCAGGGTCCGGATGACGGATTGGCAGCCACTCCCAACGAGCACGAAAGCAGGTCTTCAGACGCTCGGACCAGGGACCGTCTTTCTCTTCGTCATGGACGTCCGCACCTCCCCGCCAAGCACCATCCGCAAATTCGTGGTCGTCCACGGCTGAAATCATTGGCAACGCTGCGTGCATCGCCTGCGCGTCCGGATCGCTCCGGTACTGGTTGTAGCGCTTCCGGTAATCCTCGATCGTCTTGCACTCATTTAACGGCTCAAATGGCCTCCCGATATCCGCTCCCGGAGTTTGTCCCGCCGGCGGTATATTGGCAGCCTCGTAAATGTAGTCCCCGAGATGCAGGAGAAAATCCAAGTCATTGCGCTCGGCGATCCTTGCGTAAGTATTAAAGAAGCCGGCATTGAACTTTGCACAGGAGACTTGGGCGAACCTTAAATGCTCTGCACCTGCAGCCGGCAGTGTTTTTGTGCGCCCAGTGATACTCGTCTCTCCGCTTGCGTGGAATCGGTAGAAGTAATGCCTCCCCGGGCTTAACCCCGCAGCATCCACGCGAGCAGTCTGATCGTCTTCAATTCGAGCGAGAATGACTCCAGAGCTCACCATATGTTGAAAATCGGGATCCTCGGCGATCTCCCATTTGAGTTCAATTTCCTGGGGCGTGTCCGAAGTCACCCTCGTCCACAGAATAACCCGATCCTGAAGAGGATCCCCGCTAGCGACGCCATGTTGAAAAAATGCCATATTGACCTTCTGATCGGTCCCAGGGGAAAAGTATGTTGACGACTTTCCGGGTGTGTAGCGAAAGGAATCTAACCAAAAATGCACTTTACCTAAAAGTGCCTAGCAGCCGCAGCCTCCGCGCTCTTCATCAAGGCATGCTAGATACAAAGCACTCCATCATTTTCAAAGCGAACTCCCAACTCGTGGGGTGCATTGCTCCAGCGATTTGCTGCGCTTTACTCATGCGCGTCGTATCCAGCGCGTGCCCTCAGCTACACTCCATTGAAACTTGCGCGCATGTTCGCGAATCAGAAACGGCAGATCGCGCGATTCCACCAATTCAAAATCCCGCTCCAAACACCGGCGTAGACCGTCCAGTGTGCGCAGTGGCACTCCATCCTCCATTCTACCTCCGATCCAGTTCTCCCGTGGCGTGTATTCCAGCATCCAAGTGTAAGGCGAGGTAATGACCAACTGCCCTCCGGGCGCCACTAATCTTGCGAGCGAAAGCAGGCACTTTGACGGTTCATGTAAACGGTCAATTAAATTGGCCATCAACACCACATCAAAAACGCCCAACCCATCCCGGAGCGCCATGGCGTCACCTTGTTCAAAGCTAACGCGAGACGGATCTACACCAGCGGGCAGCAATGCGTTGAGTGGCTTTGAGAGTTCCCCCTCCTCCAAACAATCGTATGCCAAGCTTCTGCCCGCACGAATCGCTTCAGCCGACTCGATGAAACTCGTGGAATAATCGATCCCGATCACCTCCCCGCAGTGTCGAGCCAGTTCAAAAGTAGAGCGCCCTACCGCACAACCCAAGTCAAGCGCCCGAGAGTGGGCCCCCAGCACGGACACATCCACGCATTTCGTCACGCAACGCGCTGGATATTCAAGCGCATCAACCGGCGCCCAAAGGTGCCCAGCAACCTCCCGCGCTGTGGCGTAATGAAACAGCAGGTATTCGCGCAAAAGACGCTCGCTCTCATAAGGGTTGGAGTTCGGTGCCGCGGAATCTTGCCGCTGTTGGGTCAGGGGTGTTGCTGAATTCATCCTTCTGGGATAGACCACTGCGCCACCCGCAACAACGCCCCTCTCATTTATTCCCCACAATTTCTGATCTCTCGGCCAATCCTTGGCTTTTCTACACGGTCAACGCTCAAACGCCTGCCAATCCGTTCATGCTCTGGAAAGCCCGCCAACACCACATCGACCTCTCTGAACGCGCCATTGTGATGGGTGTGCTCAATGTCACGCCTGATTCCTTCTCAGACGGCGGGCTTTGGCAAGAGCCGGCATCTGCCATCAGGCACGCTTTGGAACTTGTTGAAGAGGGGGCGGAAATTCTCGATGTCGGAGGCGAGTCCTCGAGGCCAGGCGCAACGCCTGTGGATGAAACAGAGGAGATACGTCGCGTCTTGCCCGTCATTGAGGCTCTGAATAAGAGTACAAACGTCCCGATTTCCATTGATACCGCGAAGCCCGCGGTGGCAAGGGCCGCGCTTCAGTCGGGCGCCTCCATCGTAAACGACATCAGTGGACTACGGCACCCCGAGATGCGCGCTGTAGTTGCAGAGTTTAAGGCAGGCGCCGTATGCATGCACATGCAAGGATCACCCAGCACCATGCAGAACGCCCCCTGCTACACGGATGTCGCTGGTGAGATTCAACACTTCTTTGCGGAAACAGTCACCCGATGCCTCGCTAGCAACATCGCCCTCGAGCAGCTCGCTTTTGACCCCGGTATCGGATTCGGCAAATCTCTCGAACACAATCTGGCCATTCTCCAACACATCACCGAGTTCCGGTCCCTTGAACGACCAGTGGTCCTAGGAGTCTCACGAAAATCGTTTCTTTCAAAACTCACCGGCAGCGCCGACTTGGAAGACCGACTCTGGCCGACGGTCGCTCTAAGCGCGTACGCGCGGCATCATGGCGCATCAGTTTTGCGCGTCCATGACGTCAAAGCGAACTCTGAAGCCATTCGAATGATAGAAGCCATCATGGCATTCTCCAAGAAACGTGACGACAACACTTTCATCGGGTATACAAGCCAATCCGCATGAGCATCCAGGCTGTCCATGACTTTATCCTCCTGCACTGGAGAGATGCGCTTGAAATCAGCCTGCTTTGGTTTGTGATCTATCAACTCTGGCTGCGCCTACACGAAACTCGGGGCAGTCGAATGTTAATTGGAGTCATCATCGCGTCCGTGGCTCTTCTGGCCGCGTCTGAAATCCTCCAGCTTCCGGTTCTCGAATGGCTATTACGAAACATCGCAGCGCTCGGTCTTTTCACGCTAGTTGTGATTTTCCAACCCGAGTTGCGACGGATCGCAGCCTCGTTCGGGAATGCCGGCTTTTTCTCGTCAACGCTACAAAATCCGCAGACTGCTGAGCTGCTCTGCGAAATGGCGTTTGAGCTCGTGAACCGACGACTCGGTGGCAGCATCGCAATCGAACGCGAGGTCCCTCTGGAAAACTGGGCCGACTCCGGCGTTCCAATCGACGGACTCATCAGTACAGAACTCGGAGTCTCCATTTTCCACCACAAAACTCCCCTGCACGACGGGGCGCTCATCATCCGTGGAGACCGGGTAGCGGCGGCAGCTTGCATCCTTCCCCTCACCGATCGCACGGATCTGGACCGAAGTCTCGGGCTGCGTCACCGCTCGGCCCTCGGCCTCACTGACGAGACAGACGCGATTGTGATCATCGTCAGCGAGGAAACTGGTGCGGTTTCCATCTGTCACGACGGCAAAATTGAGCGCGGGTTCGAGCCTGAGACGCTCAAAAGCCGCCTAAGCGAGCTCTTGTCTCTACCCCAAAATGAAACTCCTGCTGACTGACCATCCAGTTGCGAAAATCTGCACGCTGATCCTTGCCGTGGCGCTTTGGTTCATCATCAAGCAGCGCACTCCCACCTCTTACTCTGGCGTGGTTCCAATTCACCACGCCGACTGAAGCTTGTCGCCGCACCGGACCGCTTGCGCATGAGTTAAGAAGATCGGTTGCGCAAGTCTACTGCTGTATTCACACCTTGCCCGCTTCTCTTCGCTCAGACAACCTGAACGCTATCAACCAACGAACCGCCACCTCACATGCTTTCGCCGGACGAACAATTCACCATCCTCAAACGCGGCTCTGCACAGATTCTGTCTGAGCCCGAACTCAAAGCAAAACTCGCGCTCGGACGACCCTTGAACGTGAAGCTTGGAGTTGATCCAACGGCTCCCGACATTCACCTTGGATTCACAGTGTGCCTGCAAAAGCTCCGCCAATTTCAGGATCTTGGCCATCAGGCGGTCCTCATCATCGGAGACTTCACCGCTATGATTGGCGATCCATCCGGACGCTCAAAAACGCGCCCCCAGCTCTCCCATGATGCCATCATGGAAAATGCCCGCAGCTTCCAATCGCAGGCGTTCAAGATCCTCGATCCCGCGAGGACCAAAACTGTCTTCAATGGAGAGTGGTTTGAGATCATGAATTTTGAGCAGATCATCCGCCTCAACAGCCGCGTCACACTACAACAGATGCTGCACCGCGAAGACTTCCGCTCACGCATTGAGCGAGGCGACTCGGTTAGACTGCACGAGATTCAATACCCTATCATCCAGGGTTGGGATTCAGTCATGGTGAAAGCCGACATCGAAATGGGAGGCACCGACCAGCTTTTCAACATTTTAGTGGGAAGAGATCTGCAACGGGAAGAGGGACAACCCGAACAGGTAGTTTTTCTCATGCCGCTTCTCGAGGGACTCGATGGCGTGCAGAAAATGTCCAAGAGCCTCGGCAACTACGTCGGCGTAACCGAGGCTCCGACAGAGATGTTTGGAAAGCTCATGAGCATCTCCGATGAGCTCATGGCGAGATACTACCTGCTTCTGCTTGGAGAAGACATGCCGGCTATCCATCCCATGCAGGCAAAGAAGGAACTGGCGCGCAAAATTGTCGCGCGTTACCACTCTGAAGAACTCGCCGCAGCGGCCCTGGAGGACTTCAACACACGCTTCTCAAAACGCGATCTGCAACAAGCTGACTTGCCGACAGTATCCATCAGCGATCTGGGGACGGACATCATATCGGCCGTCGTCGCGGCATATCAAAACGGTTTCCAAATCACCAAATCGAGGGGAGACGCCAGGCGGCTGGTAGAGCAGGGAAGCATCCAACTCCGCTCTGAAAAAATCACCGACGCGAAGGCCTCTCCCTCCTACAGCAACGGCGACGTGATGCGTCTAGATAAAACACGGGCCGTCCGCTTGTCTTAGTTCGGCAAACTCGATTTCCGCCTCCCGATGCGCGGCATGGCACTCAAAGATACATGACTCCGAGTGCTGCAACCCTCATTTCACTCCGAACTTGAAGACCGTCGTGTTTCTGAGCGTCTTTCCCGGACGAAGAATCGAAGACGGAAACTCCGAATGATTCGGCGAGTCAGGAAAATGCTGGCTCTCGAGGCAAAATCCGTTCCGATGCTCGTACTTTTTGCCGGACTTTCCTGAGAGAGTTCCATCTAAAAAATTGCCGCAGTAGAACTGGATCCCTGGCTCGGTGGTACTCACCTCCAAGGTGCGGCCACTCGCGGGCTCGAAAACAAAAGCCGCAGATGCGAGAGATCCACTCTGATTATCGAGAACAAAATTATGATCGTATCCCCCGCCGAGTGTCATCTGCTCCTCCTTTGAGTTTACACGATCACCAACGGTCCTTGCATTGCGGAAGTCGAGTGCTGTTCCCTCCACGGAGCGCATTTCCCCGGTTGGAATCATCCCCTCGTTAACCGGGGTGAACTTCGAAGCGGCAATCTGCAAGGTGTGCCCAAGAATGTCACCAGACCCCTCCCCTTTGAGGTTGAAGTAGGCGTGCTGGGTGAGGTTCACCGGGGTCGCCTTGTCTGTGGTGGCCTCGTACTCGACACGCCATTCGCTATTTTCATTCAACCAATAGGTCACGCTGACCTGTAGATTGCCGGGATATCCCTCCTCCCCGTCCTTACTCAAATACCGGAAGCGTACGCCTTGCGATCCATCTCCCTTCAGCCCCTCTGCCTTCCAAACTACCTTGTCAAAGCCCTTGTTCCCGCCATGAAGCGAACAGGGCTTTCCTCCCGGAGTGTTGTTGTTTGCAAGCTTGTAGGTGCTTCCATCCAGGCTGAACTGACCGCCAGCAATGCGGTTTCCGAACCGGCCAACAATCGCCCCAAAATACGGACTCGCCTTTTCGTACTCGGCGAGTGTCTTGTAACCAAGCGTGACATCGGCGACAGCACCTTTCTTGTCCGGCACATCCAAGCTCAAAACAATAGCGCCGTAAGTCATGGCTCGAAGCTTCACCCCGCGGCTATTCGTTAGCGTATAAACCTCCACTGGTGTGCCGTCAGCAGTTCGACCGAAGGGTTCAGGAGCGGGGGCGGAGGAGGCCATGGCAAGTGTACTAAATGCCGCGACTGCAGCGAGGGCTGCAGCGGTCTGGTTAAGGATCATATTATGGGGAGGTTGAGGTTTGTCGACTGACCAGCTTCGATTACACACTCGACCACAACAGGGGAAGCCATATTTCGATATGCCCCAAACCAAGGCACATTCACACGCAAGCGGTACCCCCGATTGCCGTCTCCGCGATCTGAATTGCCTTGGCCGCTCCGAGGGCCGAATGTCTGGATAGAAACAGCATCCCCCATGAAAAACCTCCATACCAACACGGAAACGACCCACCACCCTTCAACGGACTCAGATCTAAGTCGCCGTGCATTTCTAAAAACCGGCGTCGGCTCGCTGGTCGCGGGATCTTTGCTCGGAAATGCGCTCGCCGACGAAAAGCCAAAATCTGAGACTCTTGTCACACAACTTTTCCGATCTCTCTCCCCTCAACAAAAGGCAAGCATCTGCTTCGCCTTCGATCATCCCCTGCGCTCGAAGGTAAACAACAACTGGATGATTAATAAATCACAGAAGGAGACCCTCAATTCGGATCAAATAGACCTTGTCCGCGAAATTTTCCTCAGCCTGCATTCACCAGAGTACGCAAACAAAGTACTTGATCAGGTGATTCACGATTCTGAGGGCGAAGGCTTCGATAGAGGCACCTCCGTGGCTTTATTTGGTGAACCAGACAGCTCCTTTGAGTTTGTGCTCACCGGCCGCCATTGCACGCGCCGATGCGATGGGAACTCGGTAAAAGGCGCCGCATTCGGGGGACCCATATTTTACGGGCATGCAGCAAAGGGGTTCCGGGAGGCAGCGGATCATCCCGGAAACGCATATTGGTATCAGGCGGTGCGCGCCAACGAAGTGTTTAAAATGTTGGACGGAAAGCAGCGCGAAGTCGCACTGGTAGACAAAGTGCGTGAAGAAAAGGAAACCGCCACTGTAGCCCTCTCGGGAAAGAAATCCGAGTTACCGGGCATTCCAATGGGCGCACTCAGCAATGACCAAAGGAACATGGTGAGAAAAGTCCTCGCCGAAGTCCTTGCTCCGTTTCGGAGGGAAGACGCGGAGGAATCTCTGCGTTTAATCGAGCCACATTTCGACGCGCTCCACATGGCCTTCTGCAAGTCCATGGACATTGGAGGAGATGGAATCTGGGACGTTTGGCAAATTGAAGGTCCAAACATGATTTGGCTCTTCAGAGGCGCCCCCCACGTGCACACGTGGGTCCATATCAGGGAATCATAACCGCTGACTCCCGCAACCGCGCGATGCTCTCTAAGGCATCCGCCCCTCCTCCACGTCCATCAGATCGAAGAACACCTGGATGTCCTCGCGCTCCCCGAGTCCTGCCTCGGCTTTCTGCTGCGCCAATCCAGCCGAGGCTGAGTCGCGCCACCCACGCTTTTGCATAAAACCATTCCAGATTTCGATCTGCTCGGCGTCCGGTCGCCTGCCATTTTTAAAACACCATTCGAGCACCTCCTCATCCACGCCGCCCTCGAGGGTCCGCTTGGAGAGATCGTCAAAGCTGATGCCCAAAAACCGGCAAACGCGGTCATCAAAAGTTCGGGAGCCTTCGACCGGCCCAAGATGGTAACCATGAGGCAGGCTCCCGTGCGTTGCGAAGTACCGGATCTTGTCCAAAATCCTCGCAAACACAAAGACTCCCCCAACTTGCTGACGCGGTGAACGGAATGGAAATGACATTGGCCATCCTCTAATGCAACAAGCCCGCTGTGTCAGCCGAGAATTTCAAGCCGCTCGACCACCCTCGCGCGGCATCAGATCCTCCAAGAAAGCCTTCTTTCAAAGTGCAACCAAGCGGTAACCGATTCCTGCTTCACTCACAATTTTTGGAGCAAGCGGACCAAGCTTTTTTCTGAGGTGCGTTATATGCACCCGCACACTGGGTGATGCGTCGAAATGCTGTCCAGGCCACACTTTGGCAATAATCTGATTCAACGTTGCCACCCTCCCGCTATATTCGGCGAGAGTCTTCAACAAATCGAACTCTGTGGGGGTGAGCTTCAGGATCTCGCCCCTCACCTTCACATCGTGATGAAGCATGTCGATAAACAACGATCCTACTTCGATCGTCGAGCTCTGACGTGTGAACCGCCTTCGCAGAATGGCATCAATACGCGCCAGTAATTCTCCAGTTGAGAAAGGCTTTGTGACGTAATCATCGGCGCCTGATTCCAGAGCGGATACTTTAAGCGACTCGGTATCGCGAACCGAAAGAAAGAGCACGGGCACATCCGTCCACTCGCGCATGCGTTTCAGGACAGTAAGCCCGTCCATATCAGGAAGCATCATATCCAGAATGACAGCGTCCGGTTGCTGAAACGCAGTTTCCTGCAATCCCAGCATTCCCGTCTCGGCCTCGCATACCTCAAAATCCCGTGATTTCAGCACCATTCTCAGCAAGCGCCGAATCTGAACTTCATCGTCGATGATGAGAATCTTGCCCATGTCAGAAGGCACTCAGATTTCTACCTGCTGCCCCAATTCAATGACCCGACCAATTGGAATTTGAAAATACGATGCAGGCTGCTCTGCAAGCTTGCTTGCAACAGCGAACAAATGCTCCCTCCACTTGGCCATTCCAAGGCGTCCACTCGGAACAATCACCTCTCGCCCCATGAAAAATGTGCACTCTTCAGGAACCAACTCCAATCCGAACGTCCCGCAAAGCCTCAACAGTCGAGGCACATTCGGCCTCTGCATGAATCCATAGTGGCCAGTGACCCTCCAAAAACCGTGCCCTAGATCTTCAACATCAACCTGACGACCCGGCCGAACCCATGGGTCGTCCTCAACCATAATCGTTAGAAAAACTACCCTCTCATGAATGATCCGATTATGCTTGAGGTTGTGTAGCAATGCGATGGGGGCGCGGCCCCGACTACTCGACATGAAAACTGCGGTTCCCGGTACAATAACTGGCGGACGCCGCTGCAAGCTTTCGATTAAGAGCTCCTGAGATAGACCCGATTCTTCAAGCCTCCGCCGTACTAAGCGCCGACCACCTTCCCATGTCGTCATCAGCAAAAACACAACAACACCCACAGCTAGCGGCAACCAACCACCGTCAAAAAACTTTGCAAGGTTTGCACTTAAAAAGCAGATTTCCACAATGCCGGCGACTATGCATACCGGCATTATTTTCCAAAGCGGCCAAGACCACAAATCGCGTGCCACAAAATAGAATAGGATCGTCGTAATGAGCATCGTCATGGTCACTGCCACCCCATATGCCGCGGCAAGATTCGTGGAGCTTTTGAACAAGCAAACAAGTGCGATGCATGCGAGCATAAGGCCCCAATTGATTAGCGGCACGTAAATTTGCCCCCTCGAATGTGCACTTGTGTGTAGAATTGAGACGCGAGGCAGGTAACCGAGTTGCACGGCGCTGAGCGTCAGCGAATAAGTACCTGTAATTAGCGCCTGCGAGGCAATGACGGTTGCCGCCGTAGCTAGAAGTACTAAAGGCAAAACGCACCACCCAGTCACCATGTGAAAAAACGGCGAGGCAGCAGCAGCCGGGTCCTTAATGAGCAACGCTCCCTGCCCAAGATAATTCAAAAGCAGGGATGGGAAAACTACGGTGAACCAGCCCCTTCGGATCGGGCCGGCTCCGAAGTGCCCCATATCTGCATACAATGCCTCCCCGCCTGTGACCGCAAGAAACACGGAACCAAGAAGCAAGAAAGCCTTGCCTTCTCCGCCCATAAGAAATCGAAAGCCACGAATCGGATTAAACGCAGCCAGCACGCCCGGCTCCGAGACGACGTGGAGCAGGCCCATGAGTCCAATTGATACGAACCACAAAAGAGTGATAGGCCCAAAAAACTTACCGACACGTGCGGTTCCAAAAAACTGAAAGCAAAAAAGTAAAATCAAAATCACGACCGTGATGCCCATGATCAACATGTCGACCGAGCTACTCCACTCCAGCACTTTTGCAGCATCCGTGGGGGGGCTACCAAATACGCCACCGTCTCGGAGACCCTCCACGGCGCTCAAAACCGAAATCGCAGGAGTAATCATTCCATCTCCAAAAAGCAGAGCAGCGCCAACCAACCCCATGCACATCACCATCGCTTTTTGCCGGGGATTCTGCGACAGCCCCTGCGTTGCGAGCGCCATTAACGAGAGCACCCCGCCTTCGCCCTTATTGTCCGCGCGAAGAACAAACACCAAATACTTAACGCAGATCAACGCGACGATTGACCAGATGATTAGAGAAACCACGCCGAGAATGTTAGCTGGTAACGCCTCAATGTGATGCGGACTCTCAGGGCTGAAACACTCCTTCAAAGTATAAATTGGACTGGTTCCAATATCCCCAAATACGACTCCCAACGCCCCGACAATCAAAGAAAAGGAGCTGCCGTGATGGTGAGGACGGCCTTGCTCCGCCGAGGAGTGCGATGAATTCATTTACCCTTGAATCGTGCACCGAGCCCCCGGCACGCCGCCAGTTAACCTTGAATGACTATTTGTTAAGAATGCGTAAATCTCCGGAGCGATATTTATCTTACTCCTCGGCTGTTGATCTATCTTCGTTTGCCGCACCCGATGCCAGCAGCCGGTATCCGATGCCCGGCTCATTCATGATCTTGATCTTATTTGAATCGAGTTTCTTGCGAATGTGGTTAATGTGAACACGCAATCCCTCGGCTTGATTCGCCTGCAAATTGCCCCAAACCTTCTGGACTAGTTGGTTTTGAGTCACCACGCGACCGGCGTATTCTGCAAGAACACTCACCACGCCAAACTCTGTGGGGGTAAACTTCACGATTTGCCCAGAAAGCCTGACCTAGTGATGTTGAAGATTAACCTGCAGTTCGCCAACCTGCAAATCAGGAGTCTTCTTCGCCACTCCTCTCCGCTGAATCGCCTGCAACCTAGCGAGCAGTTCTGCCGCGCCGAATGGCTTTGTGACGTAATCATCAGCCCCAGCCT
>CAMDSZ010000111.1 GCA_945906945.1 Akkermansia muciniphila | reverse complement strand
TGTCAGAGCCCATGATGGCACCCCCAACCTCATGAATAATGGATCCGCCGGGCTCGATCGCTTTGGTGCCATCGGATTGCGGTTTTTGCGGGTGGCCTCCAATCGCCTCGATGATCTTCGCAAACGTGGCCTGCATGTGCGCAGCCTGTTTCGTCTCGTGCTCCGACCATTTCCAATGGAAGCGCAGGACTGGAATTCCCCATTGATCTTTGACATCTGGGTCCAATTCGCAAAAGGAATCTTTGTTGGGGATCATTTCACCGCGCCCAGCAAAACTAATGGCCGCACCATATTTCCTGCGGACTTCTTCCTTGTAACTCCGGCCATATCCTGGCCCCGCCTGGCCGGCCCCGAGGCTCGGCATTCGGCGTCCTGTCGAGAATTCAATATGGTAGCCCCTGGCAAACCCCAGTTTATTCGCATCTCGGTAAAGCCACCACGGGATGTAGACGTGGGAGCCTGCACCTTCCTCGTTATGGACAGGCATGTTCTCAAAGGCCGGCACAGTGCCGGCGAGCCTTGTGCCGACGGTATCCATGATGTACCGGCCAACCAGACCGGAACCATTTGCAAGGCCATCGGGAAAAAGCCGCGACTTTGAGTTCAGCAAGATGCGCGCGGTCTCGCCCGAACTGGCTGCGAGAATGATGGCTCGTGCATTCACGGTTCGCTCCATGCCGGTGGCCTTGTCGATGTAGATCACGCCATTGGCCTTGCCGTCTGTTCCAACGGTGACCTCACGCGCGTGGGCGTTGCATAGAATGTCGAGGTTGCCAGTCGCTAAAGCCGGAGGCAGGTGGACCGTGGTGGACTGGTAGTTCGCTTTGATGGAGCAACCGCGCCCACAGTCCGTCGCCCAGAAGCAGGCGGAGCGTTCTTGCATCGCCTTCGCGATGATTCTTTGGGCCGTTGGATTATTGGGATGAAGGCGGGCTGGGAAGTTTACATGATCCTGTCGCGTCGACAGGATTGCCCTGTGGATGGGGATGACGGACATTCCATCTTTGGTGATGTGTTTTTTGACAAAAAGCTCGCCGGCGCGTGCTTTGGGTGGCGGAAGGAGCGTTCCATTAGGGGAATCCGGGGTGTTTTCGAGTCCCTCATTCGAGCCATAAACACCGACGAGCATCTCGACCAAGTCGTAATACGGCGCGATCTCATCGTAGGTCAGAGGCCAGTCGAATCCAAGACCATCTCGAGAGTAAGGCTTGAAATCATAAGGGCCATTTCGAAGCGAGATTCGCCCCCAGTGGTTGGTGCGACCACCAAGCATTCGAGCGCGCCACCAGTCGAAGCGCTGCGCGGGATCCGAGGAAGCCTGGGTGTAAGGCTCTCCGGGCACGTCCCAGCCTCCATCCACGGTGGCGTCGTGAAAGCCGAAAGGCTTTTCGCGCGTATTCATCCCTCGCAAAGGGGCGTCTGATTTAGACTGAAACATTGGAGTCTCGGTGACTGGATCGTAGTTGCGACCAGCCTCGAGCATGAGGACTTTGACTCCGTTCATGGTCAGCGTGTAGGCGGACTGGCCGCCTCCGGCTCCCGAACCGACGACAATCACATCGTAGACGGGTTTCAGCTCTTTCTCAGTGATAATGGGCATGCAGTGACGGGGGATTCGGTTGCTACTTTTCGATGCTTTGCGAGATTGCTCTCGCCTTTAAAAGCTGAAAATCGGAAGCGCTAATGGGTCTTGGATCGGCAGCATGCTCAAGCTTGTCCGGCATGAGACTCGCGCGATGCGCCGCAGGATATCACACAATGAGACCCGCCAGGCTCTCTTGGTTGCTGGTGCCGAACTTGGCGGTCTTCAATCCCATCTCTTGGAGAATCTGCACCCACAGGTTGCAGAGCGGCGGCGGGTTTGTGGGATCGTGTGCGATGTGCTGTCCGTGCTTGAATCGGCCACCGGTCAGCAGAACCGGCAGATTGGTGGCATCGTGGCTGGAGGCGTTGCCCATGCCCGCACCAAAGACGCTTATCGTGTGATCGAGCAAACGCGATCCGCCCTCGCGCGACTCTTTCATGCGCCCAATAAATTTTCCCCATTCGAGAATAAGATCCCGCTCAAGGATGGCGAGTTGGTCGAGTTTGCCTTGGTCCTGCCCGTGGTGGCTGAGGTCATGATAGGCAAAGCTCGTGCCGGGCTTGGACGGCGTCCTGCTGGTGCCGACGAAATAGAGAGTGACTAGGCGCGTCAGATCAGTTTGCACAGCGAGACGGGCCACTTCGAGCATCAGTCCAAAGCGGGTGGTATCTTCGCCGGATCCAGGGTCCTTGATGACGGGGACCCCGGGCTTGGGTTTAGGCTGCTTGGCGAAGTTCTCGGAGCGTACCATTCGCTCTTCGAGTTCCCGTACGCTGGTGAAATACTGGTCGAGCTTTTCTCGATCGCCGGGGCCGATGTTTTTCTGGAGTCGTTTCGCATCTTCCCCGACGCGATCCAGTATGGAGCGTCCCTCCTGCACGCGGGCGACTTCCTCAGCAACTTCAGCAGGCGTGCCGTCAATGAACAGTCTGGCGAAGGCGCGCGCCGCGCTGGTTTCCGGTGGGATGGCCACACCGGTTCGCGTGTAGCTGGAGCTGTACGCACCGCTGGTAGAGAAGTTGAGCGAAGGATAGCGGGTGTCACGGCCGATCGTCCCGGCGGCCAACTGATCCAGCGAGACGGTGTTCTTGAACGAAGGCGATCCCGGATGCGGGGCGCCGGTGAAGAAGGACTTGTCAGAGGAATGCCCGTCACGAACCTCGGGATGGTTCAAGCCCGAGATGATGGTGAAGTCCTCGCGATGCTGCTGGAGGCCCTCAAGATAGGGAGTAGCGGTGTAAGCCGTGCCGGCTTCTTTTGGAAACAGGTTCGGCGCGTGAAAGCTGAAGTAATTAAGAATGCCGATGAAGCGCACCGGCGGCTTGGGGTCGGCGGCAAAAGCTGGCAGCATCGCATCGAGACATGGGAGGCTCAGAGCGACCCCCGTGCCTCTTAGGAAGGCGCGTCTTGAGAGAGCCGAGCGTGTGGTGAAGGAGACGTTTTTCATAGGGGATTCCGACTCTCTATTTATGGGTGAAGATGCGGCTTTGAATGACCTCGTGCACCAAGGTGCGAAGGCCATAATCACTGGTAGCGGCGCGCTGCACGATCGTTTCGATGACTTCCCGGTCGGCGAACTGTACCGGGGCGCCGGTCAGGTAGACGACGAGCTTTTCGGTCACGCAACGGGCGATCTGCGCAGGATCGGCGAGGACAATCGTTTTGAACTCGTCGACGTTCTTAAAGGCTCGGCCATCAGCCATGGCAAAGCCCGGATCCACCGGTTTGCCGGAGGTGTAGTAACGGATGTCTATGCCGGGAATGCCCACAACCTTGTCCTTGGCGCTCTCGGGGATGGCGCGGTAAACGGTGCGCCAACGTCCGGTGACATCAAAGTTCTCCAGCGCGAAGCCGGGCGGATCGAGCTGGGCATGGCAGCCGGCGCAGGCGGGTTGGTTGCGGTGTTTGTCGAGTTGCTCGCGAATCGTCGTCGCGCCGCGGATGTCCGGCTCGATGGCCGGCACGTTCTTTGGCGGCGGGTCGGGCGGCGTGCCGAGGATGCGTTCAAGCACATAGGCGCCGCGTACCACGGGTGACGTTGTGGTGCCGTTGGCGGAGACCTTCAAAACGGCGCCTTGGGTGAGGAAGCCGCCGCGCTTTGAATCGGGCGCAAGGCTGACCTTGCGGATCGGATGCCCTTTGACGCCGGGGATGCCGTAGTGTTCTGCGAGCCGTTCGTTCAGCATGGCGAAGTCGCTGTGGACTACGTGGCGCGCACCGAGATTTTTGGAGAGCAGTTCTTCGAAGTATTTTTCCGTCTCGGCCACCATCGACTGCTGCAGGTATTGCTCGAACTCGGGGTACAGCTTGGTGTCGGGCTGAGTGAAGTCGATGTCGCGCAAGTTTAGCCAACTGCCAAGGAAGTTTTGATTAAAGCGAGCGGCCTTCGGCGCGGACAGGAGGCGCTCGGTCTGAGCACGGAGTATCGCTGGATCGTGCAGTTTCTTTTGCGCTGCAAGGGCGGTGAGCTCTTCGTCCGGAGGGGCGCACCACAGTCCGTAGCTCAGACGCGAGGCGAGGGCGTGGACGTCCAGTGCTCCTGTCAGTTCGTGGAGGAATAGGAACTTCGGCGAACACAGCGCCATCTTGTAGGCTGCGCGAAGCGCCTCATCGAAGCGGCGTCCCTTGGAAAGTTGCTCCCGGACTAAAGCGACGTGTTCGCTGACTTCCTGATTGCTCACGGGACGGCGGAAGACTTTCGGGAGAAATGCGGAAAGGAGTCGGCCGGCATCGGCTTCCGGCTGATTGGAGATCACACGCAGATCCTTCGCGGGAGACTTGGGGTTGGCGGGTTGCAGTGGCAAGTCGCCGTACAGGAGTTGATGGCCCCGTGGCGGCCACTCTTCATGCAGCGGCCCCTCGATCTCCACCCACTCCACCACCGCACAGATGCCACTGACCATCGCGCGCTCATCCGGCGACTCTGGCACGGTTCGGTAGGGCGAGAGCCAGAGTGTCTTGCCGCGCGGCACGCGGGCCTCGTAGGTAAACTCTCGAAACTCCGTGGGGCTCATCTCAAAGTAAGTGTTTCCGAAGGTCAGGCCAGTGCGCGGCCAGTCGGCGAGTGCCACCTTGAGCGTGATGTGGCGGTCGGGGAGTTTGGCGTGACTCGGATTGGCGTTTGGCCCGGTCTTGTCGATCATCGCCTTCGCCCGGATGCGAAAGCGGTAACGAGCATCGGGCACCGGCGGTGACCATGAGCCGAGCTCGCCATGCGGACCGTTCGCGCCGTTCCACCGAATAGCGAGTAAACCTTCAGGCGAATGCGCCCACTGGTTGTGCTGGAAGCCCGGCGACATCCAGTCGTGCCAGGTCTCGTTGTAGTCGGTGCGGATCCTCTTTGTCTCTGATTTCGGTGCGGTCACCGTCGCTTCCTTCAGCGCGAGGTCGGCGGCTTGGAGATATCGTTCCAGATGCACTGCCGAGAGATCAAGGGCCGCACCGATGTTGTCGAAGCCTCCGGCGGTGCCGTCCTCGGGCAACAGATCGCGCAGTGGCGTATCGATACCCAGTAGATCGTGAATCGTGTGGACATACTCTGTGCGGTTCAGCCGCCGATAAACGACGCGGCCCGCGGTTTCCTGCTTTTTGCGGCTGACTTCCTGCAACTCGTCGTGCAACCCTTTGAGAAACGCACGTTTCATTTCTGCAGCGGGACGTTCCTTTTTCTTGGGCGGCATTTCGCCACGTTCCACTTTGTCAAAAACCTTGGTCCACTGCTGAAGGTTCTCAACGTCCCCCGGCTTCCAGTTGAGGGCGCTCAAGTCCAAGCCGCCCTTTTTCACATCGGCGTCGTGGCACTCGTAACAGTGCTGCTCGAACATTGGCTCCAGTTTGCCGCCGAGTTCCGCTGCTGAGCAGGCGGCAGTGGCGAGACAGAAAATGGTGATGAGGGTGTGGCAACGCATCCTCATGGATGTTTGATGGTTGACGGTTCGGGCAATGGCACTGCGCGGGCGAGACGGAAACCGGTGTCGCCATAGCGCTTTGTCGGACTGGCCGAGTTGCGAACTGTGGAAAGCAGCTTCTCGTGACTGCCGCACATGCTGCCGCCCCGCATGACGCGCTGGGTCTCAAAGACAGTCGTTTCAATCCATTCCCAAGCGTTCCCAGCCTGGTCGAGTGTGCCGTAGTGGCTGGCAGACCCGGGGAAACTTCCCGCGGGCATGACATCTCGGTAGTCCCGCAGGACCGCGCCGTTTGGCTGCGGTCTTGTGTCGGCGAGGAAGTTGGCGAGATTCGGACCGGTGTCGCCCGGCGCCCCGAGTTTGGGCGCGGCATCGCTCCGAGTCGGGTAAGTCCAGTAGTTTTCAGGGGGTCCGCCCGCGGATTGAGGCTGGTGATAGGCCGCCTTGTACCACTCATCTTCGTTAGGAATCCAGACGATGGCACCAGCCTCGCGATTCGCGAGACCTCCATTCACGGCTATCTGATAAGCCCCCGTTTCAGTGTCCCCCTGGCCACCGCCATGATGCAGCCAGTTGGCATACCGCATCGCGTTCAGAAAGGTCACATGCATGACCGGTTCCCGCTCGCGGGATGGTTGCGCGGAGTAACTGAACCCGCCCGGGGCTCCGGTGCGATCAATCTTTTGTGCCGCATTCCAAAGTGCGTGTGGATCGCTCTTCGCTGCCACCGCATTCAAGAATTCCGCATACTGCGCCACGGTGATTTCAAATTTTGAAATCTGAAACTCATAAGCCACGGCGCCATGGCCCGTCTTGTCGGGCTTGTTGCCTGCATCACCGACCGTGACCCATTCCAGTCCCGCGGCAGGCATGTTGCCCGCAGCGGCCAGCGGAGCGAGAACGGTTGTCGTCAGAAAAAACCAGCGCGGAAGGTTCATTTCGACTCTTCCAAGGGCTCAAAGATCACATCGTCATACCAGCCCTCCACCACCTCCCGCCCGTCGCCGCCCACGGCAAATTGCAGAGTTTGTTTTGGTGCATCACCTGCGTTGGTCAAGTAACTGAGCACGCGCTCTCCATCAATGAAGGCTGAAATCGTCCGGCCCCGCATTTCGATCACCAAGGCATGCCAGACTCCTCTGGTAAGCGAGAGCTTCTCCACCTTTGCCGCACCGATAAACTTGCGGTTCATTCTCTTCTCTTTTTTCAAGGCCTCCGCCTCCGGCGAGCCCCTCGGGTGCAGATTTTCCTCGTCCCACGCGGTGATGCTATTCGCCCGAATGTGGACGCCCGCGAGGTGGAAGTTGGCCTCGAGGATTGGATTCGGCCCGTTGAAACCCACCGCCGCCATTCCGCCCTCCTCGAGTTTAAATCGCAGGCTCACCCGCACGTCGCCTCCGCTGATTTTACGTTGTAAGCCTGAGGGGTGCAGCTTGCCGAATGTCTGACCGCGCAAATTGCCCCCGTGTATCTGCCACCAGCGGTGGATGTTTTCCACACCCGAAACCGTTTTCCCGTCCGCCAGCCAGCCGTAGGCGGACCAGTTCTTTAAAAAAGCAGTTTCATCGGAGAAATCCTCCTTCCAGCGCGAGAGATCCGCCGTGCTGTCTGTGGCGCACAGCTGCGTAAAAGGCAGCAGTAGGGAAAATAGAAAAAAGAGAGCCTTCATGGATGTAAGATTTAGAATCCAACTGCAGGCTCAATTCTTAGCCTCGAGCGGCTCGATGCTGACGTCATCGTACCAAGTCGCGAGGATGGTTTTGCCATTGCCGCCCACGCCGAACCCAACGCTTGTTTTTGGTACGTCTCCGCAGAGCGTGATGTATTCGAGCACCGGCTTCCCGTCCACAAACACGGTCAACTCCTTGCCGCGCACTTCCACGGCGAGATCATGCCAGACATCTGGTGCGATCACGGTTTTCTCAGTCTTCGCATAGTAGAACCGGCGGTTCCATACGCCCTTCGCCTTTAGCTCCGCCGCCTCTGGCGAATCCTTCGGATGCAATACGTCATTATCCGCCGCCACTACGGAGTCGGTCCGGATATGCAGGCTTACGACGTTGAAGACTTTATCGACTATAGGATTGGGACCGCGGATGCCGATGGCAGCCATGCCGCTCGGCGGTATCTTGAAGCGGCAGCGCAGCCGCACGTTCTGTCCGGCAATGTCACGCGAAATGCCGGAGCCATGCTTTTCTTCCGGAAAATTTTGACCTCGCAACGCCCCCTCGACGATCTGCCACCATTCCGGTCGCGCGTCCCTGCTTCCCACCGCCTTGCCGAGCGGATTCTTCGCATCGATGCCGCTGGCCAGGAAACCGTAGGGTGACCAGTTTTTTGTGAAGGCTTCAGGATTGCCGAAGTCATCGATCCAGTGGGAAAGATCGGAAGGTTCCGCATGCATGAATACGGAGGAGATCAAGAGCAGCAAGAGTCCGGCTCTGGCGAGCCAACGGTAGAGGGGCGTTATCATTAAAGTGAATTTCGTTTTGCACCCGTTTCGGCAGATCGCCGGCGGGGGTTTTCATGGTAACTCGCGCACACATAGCTTGCGGAACTGGATGGGCGCGTGAGCGGGAAAGCAATACGGGAAAGTGTCTGTCACCTCCCTACTCCGATGCACCACATTGAATCCCGCCTCCGCGAGTGACGGAAAATCAGCCGTACTGGCCGAATATATCCCAATTGGGAAAAATGGCCCGCCGTTGACCCTGATACACTTCTGGCCGGTCAGCTGGACGCTTGCTGGTTCAACGGCGTGCAGCGTCGCCATCGGAACGAGTAGCAGGGTGGCTAGGAGAGTCTGGTGGAGGTTCATCAGGTAACGATATGGAATGCGCCAGGCCTCATTTCCGAGAGGCAAACTGATCACTGAGAAAGTCCAACAACACTGGCAGAGTCGCTCGAACAGTCGAAAAATCATGTGCGCCGTCCACCTCACGGAAGGTGTGGGCAATGCCAGCGGCTTTGAGCACAGAGTCGAGGTTGCGATTCATCTGCAAATCGAAAGCTGCCTTGCCAGTCATGAAGAGCACAGGCTTCCCCCGGAGTGATTCGACCTCGTTCATGCAGTTGAATGAACTCCATGCCTTCTCATCCGAGCCAAAGAGTGAGGAGACCGGGTAGTTCTCTTCTTTGGGCAAATGCGGGTTGGGGAAATCCAGCAACGCAATGCTGGTCGCCACAGCTCCGATCTCGGCCGGAAAGGTCTGCGCAAAACGCATGGCACCATAGCCGCCCATGCTCCAGCCGCAGATTCCTGTGCTTTGGACATTCGACGAAACCGGGAGTTTGTGGCGCACATGATCGAGTAGTTCCCGAAGCATGGATTGATACTGAGACGCTGGATCAGCTTGGCTGTCGATATACCAGCCGCGCTGACCATCTGCGAAAACGATGGCAAACTTTTGCTGGAGCACGAGCACGCGGGAAGCGGTGTCATCGGCAATGGTCCGGTGATTGCGCCCATCGCCGTGTAGGAGTAGCACCAGCGGCCAGCCGCCTGCGGGCGGTGTACCTTTTGGGATGTAAGCGGAGTAGTCGACCATGCGACCGAGTGCCTGGCATTGGAATGTGTGCGCTGGAATTTCAGCGCTCAATGCATTGGGCGCGGCCTCCTGATTGCCTCGAAGGATCACGTTGTCACAGCCAGCCGCCGGTGGAATATCACGTACGGGGCCGCTGAAAATATTGTCAGCCACAAGGATGGTGTCGCCACCTGGAGCGAAGCTGATAGCGTGCTCGGCGTTGGGTCCGCTGGTGAAAATATTCCCGCGGACGGTGACGTTGCCGTAGCGACCACCCGACTCGTGCGTGGTGAAATAGAGTTCGGAGTAGCGCTCGTAGTCGCCTGTGAGGAAGCTGCGGCGTCCGCGGCGCGGGTCATGCTCGCACTTGGTCGTGTTATTCACGAAAATGTTGTCCGCAAGGACGAAGTTGCGCGGTTGGTTGATCCAGGAGCCGCGTCCGCCGTTGCGGAAGGTGTTGCCTATGATGGTGACGTCCTCGCAGGATTTCTCCACGCTGATGACGCGCGATCCGTTTGTGCCGTCCACGGTGTTGCCCGTGATGGTCGCGTTCTTGCAGAATTCGGCGAGGAAAAAGGCACCCATGCGGGAGCCGGTGATGTGGTTGTTTGCGAAGTTGATGCCGCGCGATTTTTGGATGTGCATCGTATCGCCCAGTGCGCTGAAGCGGCTGCCTCGAACGAGGACATTCTCGCAGCCAACAAGGTCGAGTGCGCCTTTGCCCGGCCCGCTGCCCGCTGGTGAGTAGAGGGCAAGATGGGCATGAAACAGATGACTGATGAGCTTCGCTTGAGGCCCCGCGTCACTGGCGAACTTGATTGCTTTACCGCCGAATTTGTCCGCGATACGTATGAACTCCAGCGTGGTCTCGACGACGAAATACTGCCTTCCCCGGACGATGTTTGATGGCAGCGAATCGCCAAAAAAGCAGACCGTGTCGTGGCCGCGCTCCGCATCTGCGCCCTCGCGCTTCTGCGACACCGCCAGCGGGTTCGCATTGTCGAAGAACACACGGTCGTCGTCCGCCTTCATCCTCACCGGGCCGCGCACGAGGTCGTTGCGGAAATACTTCGCGGCCATCGCGCGCTCCGCTTCGCTGTAGTCCTCCGGCCAGACGGTGATTTGCCAAAGATAGCCGTAATCCCACATGAACTTCCCGCTGCGCTCCAGCGTGCAGTTCTCCACCGTCACGTTGCGCGCAAATGTCTTCACCGTGCGCTCACTACCTTTCTCTTCCGCACCGAGCACGGTGATGACAGCACCCGCGAGGCCGTCAGACGTGATGTCGCGAAAGGTCAGATTCTCTGTGCGCCCGCCCGGCGTCGTGCTGATGAGAATCGCCCGCGTGTTCGCGTTCGGCTCCCACGAGTTGTCGCCTTTCGTATTGTTAAAAACGTGTCCGGTGAAATGGCCGCCGAACCAACGGAAGTCGCTCACATTCTCACCGGCGAATAAAACCACCCGCGCCCTGTCGCCGAGTGTCTTGGGCAAATGAAACCGCGCACCGTAGGCAGATACCGTAGTGTGCGAAGCAATCGGCAAGGGCGTCGCGCCATCAAGTTCGTAGTCGCCCGGCGGAATCGTCGCCACGCCCCCGTGCTGCTCGAGGGAAGCGAGAATGACGGCAAGTTTCGCGAAGTCATCGGCGAACAGCGCAGCCTGCGGTGCGATCAGCAAGGCGATCAGGAGTGTCTGGTAAAGACTCATCGTAGTATACCTTGCGGTGCGTTCTTCAAGGATTGGTAAAAGGTCCGCCATTTTGCTTGCTGAGTGCCTCACGCACCTTTACGCCTTCAAAAATGCCAACTTCAGTTCTCGCCTTCATAGCGAGTGCCGAGGCCGTCCCGGCAGCTTCACCGAGGGCCATGGCCGTGACAGTTACGCGACTGGAGGCGCTGGCCTCGCTGCTGGCGCTGTGGCAGCGACCGGCAACAAGCAGATTGCTCATCTTTTGGGGAATCAGTGTGCGATAGCTGATGTCGTAGGGTTTGGGTTGGAAGCCTGAGCCGGTGAAGGGTTTGTCGAGAGTGGTTTCGGGCGGGTGGATGTCGAGGAACCAGCAACCGGTGGCGATGGCGTCATCGTGCCGCGTCGTCTTTTGCAGATCTTCGAGCGTGAGTGTGTCTTGGCCGACGATGCGGCGCGTATCGCGCACGCCGATGTATGGTCCGCTCATGATATAGTAGCTGTTTTCAAAGCCCGGCACTTTGGACTTCCATTCGTTGAAGATGGTCCACGCATCCTTGCGGCCCTGCATCTCCGCGCGGGTAAAATCGGCGGCGTCCGTCGCATCCGCAGGCACTCGCGTAGCGTGAACGTAGCATTCGTCCTTCGCAAAGGCAAAGATGAGTCCTGGACCGTAGAAGTTCGGCAGTCGGCCTTCCTTTTGTGCCTCAATAAGCGCCTTCTTTGCGGCGTTCTGCGTTTCTGCCACCGGCACGACGTTGCCAATGCGGAAATGCATCGTCAGCGGCATCATCGGCGTGGATCGGATCGTCGGGCAACCGGCCCAATGCGCGATGTCGCCATCGCCTGTGCAATCGATCACCTGCTTTGCCTCCACGCGGGTTAGGCCGTCTTTGTTGGCGATCACGACCGC
>CAMDSZ010000110.1 GCA_945906945.1 Akkermansia muciniphila | reverse complement strand
AATAATCGTTCAGCATGTTGACCACCACCTCGGCATCCAAGGTAGCGCTAGTTTTGGTGAAACCTCGCAAATCAGAGAGAAGGATAGTCACGTTTGACTTCTCGCCTCCGGGTTGCAATCGCCCCTGCCTTGATTTCTCGAGCAGTCGGTCTCGGATCTTCGGGGAGAAGTTGGCTAGAAGGTGCTGAAGCGTCTGGTTGTTCTGGGCGATCTCATTTTGCAAAAGCTGGTTGGCCACGGCTGACGCTGCGTATTGTGCGACAGACAGCAAAAACTGGAGGTCTCCTTCCGAAAACGCATTGCGCCTCGTTGGATTATCCACAAACAGGACGCCGATGCTCTCTCCCATCCAGACCAGGGGTGCATACATTCCGGTTCGGATCTTAATCGCAGCCATGCTCATCGAGATGTCTCTCTGGTCGGATTCATTGTCTCCCCAGATAAATCCGTTCTGCTCGCGCGCTGCCCGCAAGATCAGTGTCCTACTGATGGGCGGCGCGTCTGCCGGAATGCTGGCCTGAAGTGCCAGCTTGCCGGTGAACGGGTCCTTGATTAAGAGCGCTCCGCGAACCGCACCCCGCGTGAGGTCCAGGACGCGGTCCAGAATCAACTTGTACAATTTGGTGAGGTCCTGTTCGGCGGCGAACTGAAGAGGAAGCTCGTAGAGCATCTCAAGTCTCTTGCGCTGCTGTTCCGCAACGCCCTCGATCGGAAGCACTCCCTTGACATCCGCACTCATGACCACCCCCACTTGAACCTCGGGTTCAGCTGGGGGCTGCTCCTCGGCGCTCTTGAACGGGAACTTTTCAGAGCTGACGTGAATCGGCATGTGGCCCAACGTGAGAGTTGTGGGCAGGGCCACGCGCACTGGGGTGGTGACCTGGCTGGTGTCGAGCCAAGTACCCGCCGAACTGCCTAAGTCCTCGACGATGATGTATTCCTCGGAAACCTCAATCTTACCGTGTCTTCGGGAAATCCCCTGCGAGGGCAGAACGATGTCGCAGCTCTCGTCGCGTCCAAGCACGTATACGCCTGGATTGAGGCTGAAAAACATCTCTTGTCCGTTTTCATCAATGGCCTGAAGTTGAATAACGGGGACGGACATGACGGCTCCTGGGTGAAGGGTTCTGGGGGTGAGGGCGATTAAATCTCGTCGAACAGTGCATTAATCTGGTCGGCCGTTTGAAAAGCCGCCCACTGCGCGGGCGTTAACGCAAACCGATGCGACGTGGTAAAGGCACTCAGTTGCATTGGACTCAATGAGTGGAGCTGTTCGCTTGTAATCGCTGTGAATTGGTCGGTTGAAAGCCCGCGTAACTGGTGGGTGCCAAGTCCCGAGAACGCCTGCGTGCTCAAAGATCCGATGGTGGAGGGACCGATGACGCCTAACGCCAGAGTGGTTAGGCTGCGCACTTGGATGTTGGTTAGAACCGCCAGATCTGAGGTTTCAAATGCGCTAATTTGATCGGTCGTGAATGACGCGATACTCGCTGCCGAGAGCGCGGGCACTTGTTCTGTGGTGAGTGCCACAATTTGCGCTGTGCTCAGTAGTTTCAAGGAGGATGTACGGAGCGCGCTAATCTGGGCGGGTTTGAGCATTGCGAAATCTTGACTCTCAATAGCTGTCATCTGGGAGCTCGAAATCGAGTTTAGCTGAATCGTAGTCAACGCCGTCACCTGGTCCGTGGTGAACGATCGAATCTGGTCTGTGCTGAGTATTTCAATCTGGGCGAAACTCAGGCGCGAAATCTGCGAGGTTGAAAGCGCTCTGATTGTGGCCTCGCTGATGAAACCAATCTGCAGAGTGGAGAGTGACGCGATCTGTGCTGTCTGAAAGGAACTTACATGATCGCTCGTGAGCACGGTTACTTGGGAAACCGTGATAGCTCGCACGCTCGCCGTGGTAAAAGTCGCGATTTGAGCGGTTGAGAGGCTCGAAAAATCGTCGGTCTCGATCGCAGCAATTTGGGAGGAGGTGAGTAACGATACAAAACGTGTGCTCAGGCTGCTTGTCTGGCCGCTGGTCAGTGCCATTATTTGGTTGGTTCCGAGCGCTCTTGTTTGCGTGGAAGTAAATGCGCCTAACTGATCGGAGGAAATTACAAAGATTACCCCTGTGCTCAGTCCCGATACAGTTGATGAAGTCAGTGCGCGAATCTGTGCGGTTGATAAGCTACCTATGAATTCCGACGAGATGGCGCCAAGTTGACCACTCGAAAAAGAGGTGATCTGCGCAGATGTAATTCCTGAAAAGTGCTTAGTTCCCAGCACGCTGATTTGGCCTGTCACTAGAGCCCGAATCTGGCTTGTTTTGAGAGATGCGATTGTGCTCGTCTCCATCGCAATGAAGTCGTCGGTCTCCAGCGCAAGAATTTGCAACGTGGAGAGGGATGAGATAAAGCCGGAGCTTAAGAATTGGGACTGTTCTGGGGTGAGACCTGCGATTTGGCTGCTCGCCAACCCTAAGGCCTGTCCGCTGTCCAGAGCGCGCATCTGGTCAGATGTGAGGCTCGAAACCTGAAAGGTGTTCAGGGATCTAATGTGTGAGCTGGTCAGTTCCTTCAACTGAGAACTGGCCAGAGCCTTGATAAAGTCCGTGGATGCAGAGGACACCTGCGTGGTCGTTAGTGCCCTTATCTGAGAAGTCTTGAGCGTAGGGATCTCGTCTCGCGAAAGCTCCTTGATTTGTGCTGTTGAAAGAGCCCTAAAATGACTGGTGTTGAGTGCAAGCAACTGCGATGTCTCCAATGCGCTGAAATCGTCTGTTTCGAATGATGCGATCTGAGCGGGGGTTAACGCCGCGACAAAACTTGAGGTAAGAGCAACCGCCTGTTGGGCGCTCAACGCAATAATTTGGCTGGTGCCAAGGGCTCTAGCTTGTGTTGAAGTGAAGAAGCTGAGCTGATCTGCGGTGAGGGCACCCAGCGCGTCCATGCTCAATCCTAAAATAGTTGATGAAGTTAATGCCCTGATTTGTGCGCTTGAAATTATCGCAACCAGTTCCGTTGAGATGGCACTTAGCTGTGAACTTGTGAGCGAAGTGATCTGCGCGGCTGTGATTCCGGTGAAAAGCTCGGTGCTAAACGCGCTGAGCTGATTTATTCCCAGCGCCCGAATTTGGCTGGTCTTGAGTGATGCAATATTTGTCGACCCGATGCTGATCAAAGCATCAGTTTGAAGTGCAGTGACTTGCGTGGAAGAAAGTGACGAGATGAAAGCGGATGTTAGCGCGCTTGATTGCTGAGTGGAGATAGCTGCGATCTGGCTGGTTGCCATCCCGGATGCCTGTGTGCTGCCCAGAGTGCGCACCTGATCCGAATTGAGGCTCGAAAGCTGCAAGGTTGTCAGCGCGCGGATTTGTGCGCTGACCAGTTCCTTCACCTGTGCGCTCGCTAGGGATTTGATGAAGTCGGTAGGAACAGAGGAAAGCTGCGTGGTGCTGAGAGCTGTCAGCTGCGAGTTTTTGAGTGCAGGGATTTCATCCGACGAAAGCACTTGGATTTGCGCTACAGACAGAGACCTAAGGTGACTTGAGTTCAGGGCAAGTAGTTGAGTGCTCTCGAGTGCTTGGAAATCGTCTGTTTCGATTGCCGCAATTTGGGCTGGAGTCAAAGCTGATAGAAATCGGGTAGTCAGAGCCATGGCCTGCTCAGAGCTCAAAGCAAGGATTTGCCTCGTTCCGAGTGCGCGCGTTTGGGTTGAAGTGAAGGCGCTCAACTGATCGGAAGAAAGCGTGATCAGTATTTCGGTGCTAAATCCCGAAACCGTTGACGAGCTCAGTGAGCTGATTTGAGCGCTCGAAAGCATACCCACCAAATCCGTCGAGAGGGTGCTCATCTGCGAGCCCGCAAGCGAGTTGATCTGTGCGGTGTTGAGTCCTAGAAAAAGCGCTGGGCCTATCGCTCCGAGCTGGTGTGTTGCGAGGGCGCGAATCTGGCTAGTTCTGAGTGATGCGATGGCGAGAGTCTCTATCGCCCTCAGGTCGTCGGTCTCAAATGCGGCGACTTGTGTTGCGGAAAGTGATGAAATAAATGAAGCGCTGAGCGCTTGGGCTTGTTCAGTGGCAATACCTGCGATTTGGCTGGTGGCCAGGGCCGCTGACTGGCTGCTGCCCAGCGCGCCCAACTGAGCGGAAGTCAGGCTTGAAGTCTGGAGGGTGTTGAGTGCCCTGATTTGTGAACTGGCCAGTTCCCGAATCTGGCCGCTCGCTAGTGCCTGAAGGGTACCGATCGGCACCGCCGCAAGCTGCGTGCTTGTTAAAGCTGCCGCCTGTGAGTTTTTAAAGAATGAGACTTTAGCAGGCGAAAGAACCTGAAGGTGCGCAGTTGAGAGGGATCGGAGTTGGCTGGAGTTGAGTGCAACTAGCTGAAGGGTTTCGAGCACATTGAAATCGTCGGTCTCAAATGCCGCTATTTGCGCGGCACTTAACGACGAAACAAAGCGCGTGCTGAGGATGCTGGTTTGCTTGGTGGTTAATGCTAGGATTTGACTCGTACGCAGCGCGCCTGTTTGCGTTGAACTAAACGCGCTCAACTGATCGGAAGTAATCCTCGCAATCGTCTCTGTGCCCAATGAAGAAACCGTCGCTGACGTTAATGCCCTTGTTTGCGCACTCGAAAGCATGCCAACTAAGTCCGTCGGGAGCGCGCTGAATTGGGATGTCGCAAGCGAATTGACTTGAGCAGTCGTTAGCCCTTGAAAAAAGCCCGCTCCGAAAGCGTTGATTTGCGTGGTCGCCAGTGCGCTGATCTGGTTGGTTTTGAGCGATGCAACAGTGTTGCTCTCCAATACGCTTAGGTTGTCGGTCTCAATGGCACTGACCTGTGCGGTGGAGAGTGAGGATACGAACCCCGGGTCCAAAGCTCTGACTTGGTCGGTGGAGAGACCTGCAATCTGGCTGGTTGTCATGGCCGCAGCCTGGGCGCTGCCAAGCGTGCGAATCTGGTTGGAGTTGAAACTGGAAATCTGAAGACTCGTTAGGGCTCGGACTTGAGTGCTCGCAAGTCCCCTGAGTTGAGCGGTGACCAGTGCTCCGATGAAGCTTGTGGAGGTGGACCCAACTTGAGTGGTTGTCAGCGCCGCGAGTTGAGAAGTTTTGAGCGCCGAGATTTCCTCGCTTGAAAGGACCTCGATTTGAGAGCCGGAGAGGGCCCGAAGCTGGCTTGTGAGAAGCGCGATCAGTTGATTGGCTTCAAGCGCCTTGAAATCGGCGGTCTCAAATGCGCCGATCTGCGAGGACGTCAACGCGGTTATGAATCGGGATGTCAAAACACTCGCCTGCTGAGTGCTTAAGGAGACGATCTGACTGGTCTTCAGCGCCCGGGCTTGCGTGGAGCCTAGCGCCCCCAGTTGCGCGGAGCTAAGGGCCGCCAGTTGTTGAAAGTTGAGGGCGATGATCTGTCCTGTCAGGATTCCGGCGAATCGATCCGGTTGGAGGCCGGCAAGATCGTTTTCTTCAATGGCCACAATTTGGAGGCTTGATAGAGCCGTCAACTGCACGGAACCAAGTGATGCGATTTGCTCGGAGGAAAGCGTGCGGATTTGGTCAGTGGTTAGTGCTCGGATGCCCGCCGTACCGAATCCTGCCAGCGTGCTCGTGGTGAGGGCCGCGACTTGGCCATCGGTCAGTGCCCGGGCTTGACGGCTTGAAATACCCGAGACCTGCCTGCTTGTGAGGACGCGGATCAATTCGGAGGACAGGAGTGAAAAGGTTTCCGTTGAAAATGCGTTAAACTGTCCGGCTGTGAGCTGTGCCGCCTGTGAGGTAGCCAAAGTCCGGATTGCGTCGCTACCCAAGGTTGCCAGCACAGACGTGGAAATGCCGGCGACCTCTGCGCTGTTGAAGGAGGAGAAATTGAAGGACATATTCAGAACTGTAATTTTTTAAAGCACCCCGCGGTGGTCAACCGATGAAGTTCCCAGTTATCCGTCTTAGCGTGCGGGCTAGCATAAAGATGAACATTAGCTAAACTATATTTTATTATCAGTAAGTTGCGTCGTATTGAATATCTAATTGGTGGGTACAGATTAAATAAAGATCCAGCATTATGTTTCAGATTCGAATTGGCGAAGAGCGCGGCCCGGGGGCTCATCAGCAGGACTGCTGGATTTCGGCGCTTTTTGTGGGAGTATTCGCCGTGCGGCCTGCAATTTATTTCGTACCCCGGTCCGTGCTTGTTAATCATGCTCCAAGCGTCGGGTTCCGTGGACGGCCGTGGATGATCCGGTGTAGCCTGTTGTTGGGTCAAAAAAATTGAATGTCCGCTTTGATTAATCAACGTAAGAGGCAGTCGAAGGTGCGGAGCTTTGTTCAAGGCTGCGCGGTAGTGGTCGGAATCCTCTCGAGTATCGGGCTTGCGCTTGCGCTCTGGCAGCGCTCGCTTTGGGTGGAGCGGGCGGCGTCTCTCGACTACCGGAAACTCCACGAAATGGAGTCTGCGAGCCTCATTTTTGACCGGCACGGGGAGCTGTTGGGGCGCATTTTTGTGCAGAATCGCGACCAAAAGCCGCTGAGTGAAATTTCTGTAAATTTGCAAAAAGCGGTTGTTTCAGCCGAAGACGCGCGTTTCCGGCTACATCATGGAGTGGATTATTTCGGAATAGCCCGGGCGCTGTCCCGAAACATGCAGGCGGGCAAAACCCGTCAGGGAGCCAGCACACTCACGCAGCAGCTAGCCCGAAACAGCTTTCCTGATGCGCTTCCAAGCGATGATCGTTCGTTCCGGCGAAAATTTCTGGAGATGTTCGTGGCGTTTGAAATCGAGAACCGGCTCAAAAAGGAGGAGATTCTCGAGTTGTACTTGAACAGGGTTTATTTCGGGTCGGGATTTTATGGCGCGGAGGCGGCTGCCCAGGGGTATTTCGGGAAGAAAGCTGCAGATCTCACCATTAGCGAAGCAGCGCTACTCGCCGGACTGCTTCGCAGTCCCAACCATCTATCCCCGTGGCGAAACCGCCGTGCGGGGATGGACTCGCGCAACCACGTGCTTTCTCGGATGCGTGAGCTCAACGCGATTTCCCAGCCCCAGTATGATGAGGCGCTCGCGAATGAGCCGGAGGTGAAGAACCGGCGGCCTGTTTTGATGGAAAATTACGCCACAGACATGGTTGCCTCGCAAATGTCTAAGCTCGTGGGGCAGGAGGAAAGCTCTAGTGAGGGGTATCGGATCTACACCACCGTTGACTTGAACCTTCAGCGACGCGCTGAGGCGGCTCTCAAAAAGCAGCTTGAGGCCATCGAGCAGCGTCCTGAATTCAAAACGCGGCAGTCATTTGAAACCTTTGATTCGCTGTACCGCGCTTGGCGCAAACGGATCACTGCCGGTCAGGACGAGCCGGCGCCCCGGCCTGAATATCTCCAGGGTGCCATTGTGATTTTGGATAATCACACCGGTGCAATCCGCGCCATCGTCGGGGGTCGGGATGCTCGTCACAGCGAATTCAACCGCGTCACGCAAGCCAGACGCGCACCGGGCAGCGCATTTAAACCGTTTGTATTTGCGACTGCGTTCGAGATGGGATTGCACCCGTTTTTCCCGATTCAGGATGCAGTCATGGATAACCGGAAGGTGATGGTCGGTGGCACGAGTGGAATCCTTGGAGAGTGGGCTCGCGAACAAACCAACACTCCCTACGAGGGTGTGATCGAGGCCCGAAAGGCTCTGATTAAATCGAAGAATGCAGCGACCGTGAGGCTCGGGATGCTTTTAGGTGATGACCTGAGGGACTCAGTTGAGCACGTCGCTGCTCTTTCCTCAGCGGCTGGAATTCAAAGCCCGCTGCGCGCTTATCCTGCGAGTTTTATCGGAAGCAGCGAACTTACTTTGATGGAACTCGCTCTCGCATACACGACTTTCCCTGGTCTCGGCTCACGCCCTTCTAAAAGCATTTTGATCGACCGCATCGAGGACAACACGGGAAAGGTCGTGTTCAGGGAGGACTCCAACCGGCAAAAGGTCATGAGTTCGGGGAGTGCTTTTCAAGTGCATGAATGTCTTGCGGCTGTCCTCGATGAGGGGACGGGCACCGCAGCGTTTTCGGGTCAAGGGCTGCGCAGACTTCCGTTCGCTGGAAAAACCGGATCAACTTATGACTTCGCAGACGCATGGTTTGTTGGATACTCGAGCGAATTGACATGTGGTGTCTGGACTGGATTCGACAAGACGCGGATGCCGATTTTCTTTGGGGCTTTTGGCAGTGAAATTGCGATGCCAGTTTGGACTGACATCATGAACGCCACGATTGAGGCGTATCCCCCGCAGCCCATTGCCCGGCCCGAAGATTTGCACAAATGTAAGATCTGCGGTAAGTCGGGGTACGGATTGGTCCCGAATTGCAAAGAGCTGAATGCTGCGGGGGAGCCCATCACCACGGAGTCAGAAGTTTGGCTTACGGCGGTTCAAACGCCAGGGCTGGCAGACACTTGCGACGTACACGGTCCAAAGCGGCCGCGCGCAAAGAAAACTCCGGACGGTGCGGGACCAGTGAAGGTCGAGTTAGCCTTCGACTTGAGTTCGATTACAACTGTCGTCCTCCAAAGTCCCACGGTTCTGGGCGATGATCCTTACCGGTCCACTGAGTCAGAGAGGACGGCCCGTGCCATTCGAAATTTTAAGGAGTCGGGGCAGGCAGCGCCTCTTAATAACAAGATTCCACTCGAGGCGAATCCTGAACCGGACGCGAGCGAAGTTCCCAGAGTTCAACTACTGACTCCATCGCAAGCCCAGCCTCAAAAGCAGAATTTGCCGGTCAATCCCGCGCTTCCAAAACTTGAATTTTAGCGGAGTTCATTTGGGCGATTTGATGGAGTCGGACCATCGAAAAAGGGGATCGATTCCAAAACTCGCAGACGATTGAAGACCTGATTGGTGTTATCCGCACTCAGATCCGGATGATTTGAACGGGATATCAAATGGTTCGAGTTTCATCGGTTCGGAGTGATCCAAGAATTCATGGCACAGGTTGAAAAACGCGGTATGTGTGTTGACCCTTCGGATCTCGCTTAGGAAACGCCCGCTCGGATCGACGCCGAGCCCCAGAAAATTCATGTACTTCTTCATGTGGTTTACATAAGAGCTTTCTGGAACGCCCTTTCTACTGCGCATCTGGTAGAGCCCGTAAACATATTCGAGGACATCCTTGCCTCGGGGTATAAACGACGGTTCGCCGCTGCGATGCTGCCGGATTTGTTGGAAGATCCAGGGATTCCGGATCGCGCCGCGTCCAATCATCAGACCACGTGCGCTGGTTGCTTTCATCGCTGACTGCGCGCTCTGCACCGAAAACACATTTCCGTTGGCGATCACGGGGCATGGCATGACTTCAACGGCGCGCGCGACGTAGTCGTAGTGGATGATGTCACGGTATTTCTCGGCCACAGTTCGCGCATGTACGGTCAACAAATCAAGGTAGTGGCGCGAGTAAACGGCAAGCAGATCATCGAAGATTGCTGGGTCATCAAATCCGATCCTCGTTTTCACTGAAAAGTTGATCTCAATGGCGTCGCGCAATGCGCCAAGGATGTCGTCAATTAGCGGTATGTTTCTGAGCAGACCACCTCCAGCATTTTTGCGGTAAACCACAGGAACTGGGCATCCGAGGTTGAGGTCGATCCCTGCAACCGGGTAATTTTGTAATTCACGAGCGATTCTCACAAGCGATGGAATGTGGTTCCCAATGACCTGCGCAATGATGGGCTTTCCTGTCGGGTTTTCGGTGATTGATGCCAAAATCGATGCATCTAAAACAGAATCTTCGTGGACTCGGAAATATTCAGTGAAATAAAGGTCGGCGCCACCGCACTCATGAACGAGCCGTAAAAATGGCAAGTCTGTCACATCCTGCATCGGGGCGAGGACTAGGACCGGTTCGGGGCCGGTTAAAAGGGTATGAAGCTGCTCGGATGGAAGGGTGTTCAGGCGATAGAAAGGTTGGTTGCGCGAGTAGAATGCACGCGAAAGCCTAAGCCGAACATGCTAAAAAATACGCTGCTTAATGGGCCCCTTTGGCATGAGGAAAGAGGACACGCGGCTGAGAAGTGGTTGCCTGTAGGCGGTGAGCGACGTTCTTATTTTGCTCTCTTACCCGATCTTGTTTGAGACGCGATGACTTCCTCCGATTCAAACACCGCCCCTTGATCTTGTGTTTCGCTTATCCACGCATCCAGCAGTTCTCTCATCCTGCGGAGTACACCCTGATGTTCGGGATTTTTCGAGATAGCGAGGTTGAAGATCTCGTGCGGATCAGTCTCGAGATCGTAAAGTTCTTCCTCGGGCATGTGCGGCTGGCAGAGAAACGCTTGCTCTGGAGTCAGCTTGCCTTGCGCATGCAGCTCCTTCATCAGGTTCCAAACCGGATACGCGCGTTCTTTGTAGGCGTTCGGCTGTAGAAAAGGCCGTTCGGAAGTGAAATTGTGAATGTACCTGTATCGTTCGTCGCGCACGGTCCGGAGTCGGAAGACAGTCTCATCGCAACGGTCGCGCGCCCCGAACACACAGGGTCTTTCTGTATCCGGGGTGTCGCCCAAAAAGTTCCGCCCCTGCATCTTTGATGGTTTTGAGATTCCAGCGATATTCAGCAGGGTTGGTGCGATGTCGATAGCTTCGATAAATCGAGAGTCCACTTTTCCGGCTGAGATTTGTTTGGGTGCGGCAAAGTTTTTTGGCCAGCGAATGAGTAGGGGGATGTGCAATCCTTCCTCGTAGCAGAATTGCTTGCCTCGAACATGCGCCTCGCCGTGGTCTCCCATAAAAATGACGATGGTGCTATCCGCCAGGCCCGAATGATTTAGTTCTTCGAGCACTACGCCTACTTTGCTGTCCAGCTCCAACACATCATCAAGGTACGCTGCCCTATCGGCGCGGGTCACTGGGTGGTCGGGATAGTAGGGCGGGACTGTCACGTTTTGAGGGTCGACTTTTCCTTTTGGGTGAAACGGCCTGTGGGTTTCGTGGAAGTTTAGTTGCGCGCAAAAAGGCTGACGCTGCTGCAGTTCGTCCCATTTCGCAGACTCGAATCCCACTCCTTCAAAACTGAAGTTCCAATCTGTCTTACCGGTTCCCTTGAATCCAAAAGATGTGGGCAGTTCTGTTAGATTTACCGCGAAATATCCCCCGGACTTGAGCCAGCAAGGGATCGGTTTGACGCCCTCCGGCAGCATGTAGCCGTCACCTCGATGCGAACGATGGTTCTGAGCGCCAATAGAGGTCTGATACATGCCAGTCATGAAGGCAGACCGGCTTGCCGAGCAAACTGGTGCTGTTGTGTAGGCGCGAGTGTATCGCGCCCCTTCGGATGCCAGCCTGTCTAGGTGAGGTGTGCGAACCTCCTTGTTTCCGTAGCAGCTCATGGCCGGTCCGAGGTCTTCAGCAATGAGCCAGAGAATGTTCGGCCTGTCGGCGCCGTTCAGTGTTTGCGGTGTAGCGGCTGTAACCAGAAACGTGGAAAAGATCACTCTGCAGGCGATGGTTCGTGGACTCATATGCGGGGTATTAGGAGGGGTGGTGCACTGGCACCGACAGGGCTGGCGCCTTACAAACACCCTGCGGCACTAAAAGTTATGAACTGCATGCTGAAATTCAGACGTGGACAGGTGGCGCATCGGTTTTCGATAGATCCCGGCTTTTTGCTCGATTGCCATCTTCCTCATTAC
>CAMDSZ010000109.1 GCA_945906945.1 Akkermansia muciniphila | reverse complement strand
CGCATGGATGGTTTCCGCAGCGTCACCCACCGCGTAAATATCCGGATCCGATGTCTCCATCCGCCCGTTGGTTCGCACGCCGCCCGTGGGGCCAAGTTCGAGTCCCGCCGCCCTTGCCAACTCAACCTCCGCACGCACTCCCGCGCTCAGAAGCACCAAATCCGAACCCAGCTCGGTTCCATCCTCAAATCGAACGCGGCCAGGAGCAAACTCCGAAGCCTTCGCGTTGAATCGGAAATTCAACCGGTCCGAACCCACCGCCTGCTGCAGATGCAGCGCCATGTCCCTGTCGAGAATCGGAAGAATCTGCGGGTTTTTCTCAACCACCGTCACGTGCATGCCGCGGTGCAGAAACGCCTCCGCCATTTCCAGCCCAATGAACCCTCCGCCAATGACCACCGCGCTCCGAGGTGCCCCGCCATCGATCGCCGCGATGATCCTGTCCATATCTGGAATGTCGCGCAGCGTGAAAACATGAGGCAGCGACACCCCGGGAATGTCGGGCACGAACGGACGCGCGCCCTGGCTGAGGATGAGTTTGTCGTAGCGCTCATCACGCTCGCTGCCGTCGGGTGATTTGACGCGGATGCTTTTGCGGTGACGGTCAATAGAAAGCACCTCGTGCCCCGTGTGAGCCACAATGTTGGAGCGGGAGGCAAACCGCTCGGGCGTCATCACCACAAGCTGGGAGCGGTCCTTGATTTCTCCCGCGATGTGATACGGCAAACCGCAGTTCGCAAAGGAAATGTACGGCCCCCTCTCGAACACGTGAATCTCCGCCTCCTCGCTTACCCGCCGTGCCTTCGCCGCAGCTGAAGCGCCGCCGGCAACTCCACCGACTACAAGAATACGACGCGCCCTGCTCATTTGCATCCCCCCGCATCAACCCCGCACGACGTAACGCCCGCGCCGCTCCCGGCTCCCCGCCGATTCCAAGGCATCTTCGCCATCAAGATCGCAAGACCGCACGTGCCGCTCAAACCCGCGAATAAAAGCCCAAGCCCCATGAAAAGCGGAATCAACGCGAACATCGGGTGCCGTAAAATCGCAAGCCCCGCTCCCGTCGCCGAAACCAAACCAATCACAATCTGAACCTGCCTCATCAAAGGCAAAACCCGGCTCTCCCCTTTCACAATCCCCACACCCGCCGCCCGGCACGCCTCCACCCCGCCCTCGACCACGACGCAACCCGCGACCCCCGACGCGCGGAGCTTTTCAGCGGCCCGCCGCGCCCTGCCCCCCGTCTGGCATAGAATGTAAAACTCACCTCCCCCTCCCAGCCCCAGCCTCCCGATTGCGGCCGCGTCTACCTCATCCAATGGAAGCAAATGGGAGCCAGGCACATGCTCTGCGGAGTACTCCCCCGGAGTCCGTACATCAATGATGGCGCATTCTCCGTTAACGCCCATCCGGCCAGCGAGTTCGAATGCAGAAACGGCGCGAACCCCACCTTGTCCCGCGCCCTGCGCCTTGGTAGCTTGAGTGGCTTCAAGCGCTTCGGATAAAACAACTGGATTACTCATATTTATAAATATACAACTATTCATTCATGAGTCAACCACCGGATCACCCCATCCTTTCCCCCGAGCAACTCGAGCGCGTCGCCGCCATCTTCAAAGTTCTCGGTGAACCCACCCGGCTGCGCATCCTTCAATCCATCTGCGACTCTCCACGACACGTGAGCGAAATCGTCGACCTCACGGGCGCCACCCAGGCTAACGTGTCCAAACACCTGAGTCTGCTCCTGCAGGCGGGCGTGCTGCAGCGCAGACGGCAGGGCCAGCGCATCTTTTACGGAATGCGAAACTCACTCGCTCCACGGCTCTGCGAAATGGTGTGCAGCACGTTTGGTCAACCATGAAGAATTCACCGCGATCGGCGCTGCCCGCCCGATCCATTCCACCGCTCCCTGCGCCGCACAAACGCCGAACAAAAATACTCCCCAACAAAACCGCGCAAGCCGCGGTTGTACTTCCGAATCACCCGCACATACGACCCCGGGCGGATGAACCTGCTTTTTGAAGTCAAATGCTCCTCCTCGAAACAAACCCTCAGCAACGCGCCCTCATCTGGATAGCATTCCTTTGCCTCGGCGCCGGCCTAAGCGTCGAAGCTCATGCCTCCGGAGTTGATTTTCAACGCGAAATTCAACCCTTCTTTGCCGAGCACTGCCTCGAGTGTCACGGCGCGGACAAAACAAAGGGCGGTCTCGCGCTCACTTCGCAAAAAGCCGCACTCAAAACACTCGAGAGCGGCGCGCCCGGCATCATGCCGGGAAGCCCACACCTGAGCGCAATCATCGCGCGCCTCGAGACGAACGATAAAGAGGATATCATGCCGCCGCTTAAGAAGAACAAGCGGCCCAAACCGCAAGAAATCGCAAAGCTCAAGCAGTGGATCCTGGAGGGCGCGGAATGGTCGGTTCACTGGGCTTACGCACCGATCCAAAAACAGCCAGCCAACTCACAAGCCAAGCCCGCGGATCAGATTGACTCGATCATCCGCGAACGGCTCGCAAAAGAGGGCATCAAGCCCGCACCCCAGGCGCCGAACGAGACGCTTCTGAAGCGGGTTTACTACGACCTGCTCGGCCTGCCCCCGACCACCGATGACGCTGCCAGCTTCCTGAACGACCAAGCACCGGACGCCTATGAAAAGCTTATCGAAAGAGCGCTGGCATCCCCCCATTTTGGCGAACGTTGGGGACGCCACTGGCTCGACCAAGCTCGCTACGCAGATAGCGACGGATACGAAAAAGACAACGCCCGTCCCGATGCATGGAGATACCGGGATTGGGTGATCCAATCGATCAACGATGACCTCCCACTGGACCGATTCACCATCGAGCAACTTGCCGGCGACCTGCTTGAGAAACCGAACGCGGAGCAGGTTCTTGCCACGGCATTCCACCGACAGACCCTCACCAACCGGGAAGGTGGCGTTGATCAGGAACAGTACCGCATTGAAGCGGTGTTTGACCGTACTGAAACCACTGGCAGCGTGTGGCTCGGCCTCACCGTCGGTTGCGCGCGCTGCCACTCGCACAAATACGACCAAATTTCCCAGCAGGAGTACTACCAACTTTTTGCGTTTTTTAATAACGCGGATGAGTCTGTCGCAAAGGTCGGCACCTCCAAAGCGGAGCTGGATGCCTACGAGAGAAACAACGCAGCGCACCTCGCAACCCTTGAGGAGCATCGGCAAACCTATCAACGCGCCCGCGCCCCTCTCGCGCTCAAACTCCTCGAATGGGAGCGCGAAACACAGCAGCGGCTCAAGACCCTCGAGGGTTCCACCGCCACACCCGTAGGACTCGTTCCAATCAACATCAAGAGCGAACATGACGCCAAGTTCGAGCAACTACCCGACGGCAGCACCATCGTAGCCGGGAGCACGCCTCAGACAGATTCATACAGCATCGAGTTCGCCCTACCCGAAGGCGTCATCAGCGGATTCAAACTCGAAGTACTTCCCGACCCGTCGCTGCCCTCGAACGGACCGGGCCGGAGCACGAACGGCAACTTTGTGCTCACCAGCTTCGGCGTCCATCCAAAGGACAGCGCGGGAGCCGAGGGGTTGGTCCTTCACTCACCAAAGTCCACCTTCACCCAAACGGGATTTCCGTCGGAAGCAGCCATCGACGCAGATCCCCAGACCGGTTGGGCCATCGCTGGTGGCACCGCAAGGCCACAGTCCATCGTGTTTCAACTCATTCATCCGATCGAAGCACATGCCCCGCGTCATGTGATAATCAAGCTGGAGCAACACAACACGAAAGCCGTGCAGCATCTCATCGGCAGATTCCGTCTTCACGCCCTTGTGGGTGAAACGGCTGAAAGCATCCTCACCGCCGAACTCAAGAGGCTCGTCGCGACAGGTTCTGAGAAATGGACGAATGAGCAGAAGGAGACGGTCATCGACTGGCTAGCGCAATTTGAATCCACTGCGGACGCCGCGCGCCGAGCATTGGCTCGCACCGAGGCCTCAGGCCCGCGCCCACCCGTGATGGACGCGCGAGTCTTGAGCGAGAGGCAACGGGCAAGGGAAACACGCGTCTTCCACAGGGGAGAATTTTTGTCGCCCGGCGAACAAGTTCGCTCAGGCACGCCCGCCATTCTCCCAGCACTCTCCCCACGCAAGCCCGGCGCTCCAGACCGGCTGGATTTGGCTAAATGGCTGATAGGGCCTGAGAATCCGATCACAGCTCGCGTCATGGCCAATCAGATCTGGATGCGATTGTTCGGCGAGGGTCTCGTGCGTTCCGCAGGAGACTTCGGTGTCCGCGGCGACGCACCCACACATCCGCAATTGCTGGATCTTCTGGCCAGCCGGCTCCGGGACCACGGCTGGAGTCGAAAGGACCTCATCCGTCAAATCGTCCTCTCCAAAACCTACAAGCAGTCCTCGGCCGTCCGCCGTGAACTCACAGACATCGATCCGCTCAACCGCCTGCTCGCCCGTCAAAACCGGCTTCGAGTCGAAGCAGAGGTCGTGCGCGATCTGCACTTGAGCGTCGCGGGACTGCTCTCAAGAAAAGTGGGCGGCCCCAGCGTCTTCCCTCCGATGCCGCCGGAGATCGCATCGCTGAGCTATGCCAACAATTTTCGCTGGACCGAAAGCAAGGGCGAAGACCGGTACCGGCGCGGCATGTACACCTTTTTCAAACGAACCGCGCCTTACCCGGACTTGGTGACATTTGATTGTCCAGACGCAAATGTGGCGAGCGTGCGCCGCACCGTCTCCAACACACCGCTGCAGGCGCTTACAACACTCAACTCCGCGACGTTTTCCGAGGCAGCACAGACGCTTGCGAAAAAAATCATTTCAAAAAGCGACATAACCAAGCGACCCGACTCCGAGCACATTGAGGAGCTTTTCAAAACGTGCCTCTTTCGGAACCCTGACACGACCGAATCAAAAGCGCTTCTCACGCTGCTCGCGGATTCAAAGGCGGCTTTTGCTCAACAGCCTCAAGAGGCGCAGAAATTTGCGTCAAACGTAGACCTCGCCGCATGGACCTCGGTCGCGCGGATCGTGCTCAACACGGATGAATTTATCACCCGCGACTGACATTCCTTGGCGCCATCTGTAAGCACACCTGTCTTTGACCTCTTTTTTTCGTTTATGAATCCGCTACAACACGCGATCCAGCAGACCCGACGTGAGTTCTTCACATCAACAGCAAACGGCATCGGATTACTCGCAACTGCGTCGCTCTTGGACAAAGACATTGCCTTCGGCGCCGAGTCTGCAGCACCTGCGTCGGTCAGTCCGCTCGCCGCAAAAGCGCCGCATTTCTCGCCGAAGGCGAAAAACTGCATTTTTATTTTCATGGAGGGCGCGCCTAGTCAGCTCGACCTATTCGACCCAAAGCCGAAGCTCAATGAGCTTAACGGCCAGCCCCTGCCTGAATCCCTCACAAAAAACGTCCGCTTCGCCTTTATCAAAAAAGAGACTGCTGTGCTCATGGGGTCGCCCAGAAAATTTGCGAAGCACGGAAAATCAGGAATGGAGTTCAGCGACCTTCTCCCGCACCTCGCACAATGCGCCGATGATCTGGTACAGGTGCGCTCGATGCACACCGACCAGTTCAACCATCACCCAGCACAACTGGTGCTAACCTGCGGGCGCAGCACCTTCGGCTTGCCGAGCATGGGCGCTTGGCTGAATTACGGATTGGGCAGCGAATCAAGCGACCTGCCCGGATACGTCGTGCTCACAGCCGGCAGGGGTACCAGCGCCGGAACTTCGCTCTGGCAGTCGGGCTTCCTCCCAAGCGTGTATTCCGGGGTGCTGTTTCGCAACCAGGGCGACCCTGTACTCAATCTGCGCAATCCAGAGGGACTCCCCGCACTCCTGCAGCGCAAGGGACTCGACGTGCTGAGTGAACTCAACGCACATCGTTTTCAACAAATCAACGACCCGGAGATCGCGTCTCGGATATCCGCCTACGAGCTCGCGTTCCGAATGCAGACGGCAGCGCCCGAGTTTATCGACCTCTCCAATGAAACACCGGAAACCCTCGCTCTGTACGGAGTGGATCGCGATGACCTCAAAGTGAAAGCAGACCGCGCCGGCGGTGCGGGTCAATACGGGCAATACGCAAAGAATTGTTTACTTGCCCGCAGGCTGGTGGAGCGCGGAGTTCGCTTTGTAAATATTGTGCATGCTAGTTGGGATCATCACTCAAACCTCGACAATGAATTGAGCTTTAACAGTGGCATGGCCGATCAACCTATCGCGGCACTCATCAAGGATCTCAAGCAGCGGGGCATGTTGGATGAAACTCTTGTCGTCGTAGCCGGCGAATTCGGCCGTACTCCACTCGGTGAAAACCGAGGCGGCTCAAAAAACGTCACCGGCCGAGATCATCACCCGAGTGCTTTCACCATCCTGATGGCCGGCGGAGGGCTCAAAGGCGGGTTGACCTACGGCGAAACCGACGAAATCGGTTGGAACATCACGAAGGATCCTGTCCACATCAACGATCTTCACGCGACTTTGTTGCATCTATTCGGATTGGATCATCTGCGGCTCACCCACCGCTTTCAGGGGCGTGACTTCCGCCTCACAGACGTGGCGGGAAAAGTAATCCCCGAATGGATCGCGTAAGGCGCTCAGTCGCGGCTTTGTGGGGCTGACCCACTCACCCTGCGTGCGTAAAATGGGTCACGAGGCGAGGCCCGTATCGCTGGTGTGCGGCCCGCTGGTACCCCGTCAAAGGAAAAGAAGAGCGGGTTCAGACGCACCTGTTTGTCGCATTCAAACCAGATCACCACAACGGCGCCTCTCCAGAGAAATAGCTTTCTCAAGGCTGATTCATCCCCCAAAGGCCATTTGGCAATCGCAATCTCAATCGGACCTCCGGTGGGTGCAAAAGCCGCCGGAGCTTCGCAGGCCAATCCGCAACGCCCGCGAAGGCTCGCAGAGCGACTCCGCACCCCTCGATCCCAACAAAGGCATCTGCCGCATAACCGAGATCAAACAATAGACCGCAAGCCAACCAAGAGCGTCCGGCACCGTCCGGCGCCGATCGGTGGACAACGACACATCCTGTCCCCCCGGACCTGCGCGACCTTAGTTTGCCTGCATTTTCCCAAATCCCCTTTTTCAACATCGAGCCCCGGAGCCGATCCCGAACACCCATCGACGAGTATCCTCGCGTTAAGCGGTTTGCGTGACGTTTTAACAAAACTACAGATTGATCCCTGTTTAGTTTCATCATAGAGTAAATGCATGCGAGCAATCCCCCCTGTTCTCGCCGCCTTGCTGGCGGTGCTTCCCGCCTACTCCGCGCCCGTCGCTTCGATCCAAGTTGCGCGCAATCCCTCTTCCTCCCAAACGCCCGGCTCTTCTCACCTGGCGGTCAAAAGCCAATCCGTCCGATTCGCAAATATCAACCCCGAGCAGGAACCAAGTTTTCGACGGCATGTGGTGCCGCTTATGAGTCGGCTTGGATGTTCAGGACGCGAATGTCACGGGTCGTTCCAAGGGCGCGGTGGGTTCCAGCTTTCGCTGTTTGGATATGACTTTGACAACGACCACGCGCAAATCACCAAAAACGACAATGGCGATGAAGGCGGCGTCCGAGTCTCCCTGAACGATCCGACCAAGAGCCTGCTCATTCAGAAAGGCGCGGCACTTATCAAGCACAAGGGAAAGGAACGCTTCGCCAAGGACTCTTGGGAGTACAATATGCTGTTGAGCTGGATCAACGCAGGGGCGAAGCTCGACGTGGTTGAGACTGGTGAGTTCGATCGATTAGAGGTGTTTCCCAAAGAGATTGTCTTCAGGAAAGAGGGCGAAACAGTTCAATTGCGGGTTACAGCGCATTGGAAAGACGGGACGGTTGAGGATGTCACCGAGATCACTCGATTCCGTTCCAATGATGAGGGTGTTGCTTCCATCTCCGAAACGGGAAAAGTGCAGAGCAAAGGAAGCGGCGATTCGCACGTGGTCGTTTTCTACGACAACGGTGTCCTGCCCATTCCCGTGATGCTTCCGGTGTCCGCTGTGTCGAAGATCGCAAAAACTCATGCTTCGAGAACAAAGGTGGATGCTTTGGTAAACGAGAAACTCCGGAAGGTGGGAATCATTCCCTCTCCGGTATGCTCTGATGCAGAGTTTCTGCGCAGGGCGAGTTTGGATGTGACAGGTACGCTGCCAACACCTGCGGAGATTGAGGCGTTTTTATCCGACACGCGCCCCAACAAGCGGGACTTGAAGACGGATGAGTTGCTTTCACGACCAGGATACGCGGCATGGTGGACGACGAAACTTTGTGATTTCACAGGGAATAATCCGGCTGTTTTGCGCGGGCAAAACCTCGCAGCGGATGCGGGACAACACAACTTTGGACCGCAACTTTCCAGACAGTGGTTCGACTGGATTTACAGCCGTGTGGAGCGCAACGAGCCCTACGATGCGCTTGCGGTTGGCATTGTTCTTGGATCCATGCGCTCGCGCCCGGATCAGCCTTACGAAGAGTTCGTAAGGGAGATGGCGGATTTCTTCCGTAAGGACGATGTAAAACCTTTCAGTTCGCGTGAAACAATGCCGTGGTTCTGGGCGCGTCAGAACGTATCAAAGGCTGAAGACAAAGCACTCGCCTTCGCGCACACCTTTTTAGGCGTGCGCATTGAGTGCGCACAGTGTCACAAGCATCCATTTGATCAATGGACCAAGCAGGACTTTGCGCAGTTTCAGGCGTTTTTCACGAACATCGGATTTCGACAGGGTGATGCAAAGAAACCTGAAAAAGCCGATGAAGCCGTAGGCGAACTGAGTTACACACAGATTCGCGATCAGATCCGACGAGAAGCGAAAGCGAAGGTTGACGCAGAGTTTTTGGATAAGGATCTGAAGAAGGCAGCTGACGCAAGAGCCGCCCGGCAGAAAGAGAAAGAGCAAGCAGCACAATCTCAAGCTGCCCAGGCAGTCGCCGCCCCGAGCGGTTCATTGGTTTCCGCCGCGCCGGCCGTTGCAGAGGAAGAACCGTTGCAGCCTCTACCCATGACCGAAGCAGAACAGCAGCGGCGCACTGCCGATCTGAAAGTGGCTTACCAAAGGACGGGGGAGAAAATCTTGGCCGACCGTATCAGGCTGGGCATGCCCGTTGCATGGGCGGATCTTTCTACAGCCTCCCCCAAGTCATCCAAGCCTTCAAAACCTGTGACACCCAAGGTCGAAGTCAAAGGCAGCAGCAGGGTGATGACTCCGAAACTTCTCGGTGGCGAACAGGTGATGCTGGAGACGTACGATGACGTTCGCCGTCCGCTGATGGATTGGCTGAGGGCAAAGGAAAATCCCTATTTCGCGAAGGCATGGGTGAACAGAGTGTGGGCAAATTATTTTGCGCGCGGATTAGTGGAGCCCGCCGATGACTTGAATCTGGCCAACGCCCCAACCAATGCGGCCTTGTTCGACTATTTAGCCGACGGTTTTGTGGCTCACGGCTTTGATATGAAGTGGCTGCACCGCGAGATTCTTTGTAGTGACGCTTACCAGCGGAGCTGGAAGACGAATGCGACTAACAAGAGCGACGAGAAAAATTTCTCGCACGCTGTGATCCGGAGGCTTCCAGCGGAATTAGTGCACGACGCTATCATGATGGCGACAGATACGGATGAGATTAATACGCAGTACCCCTTCAACGTTGAGGGGAGAGCTATCGGCGCATCCGGAACTACGAACTACACGCCCTCCACCAAGGCTGCTAAAGGGGCGGATTCGTATGCGCTGAATATTTTCGGAAAGCCGGCGCGACAGACCAACTGCGATTGCGAGCGCGTCACCGATCCAACGCTGCTGCAGACAATTTACACCCGCAACGATCCTTCGCTTCTTTCGCGCATCGACAACAAGCGGGGCACGGCGTGGATTGAGGCCGCAATTGCTGGCGGGGCAGGCGTGAAGACAACGCGCGTCGAGCCAGCCGCTGTTTCTGATGCGAACCTTCAAAATTTGATCCGTTCAATTTATTTGCGCACCGTTAGCCGCCCGCCTACTGCCGGAGAAACGGCTAACGCCAAGGCCGACATTCTCGCCGTCGCATCGCCGGTGGACGGCGCGCGTGAGTTGTTGTGGACTTTGCTCAATACGCGCGAGTTCTTAGTGAATCACTAGGCGACTGCTCTCATTGTTACGGCTGCCGATCACTGCATTTAAACCTCTCAATTAGCGGCTCAACTTTTCCTGATTTAGTGCATCAAACCCAAATAGCTCCCCCCCAAATAGACACACCCCATGAAAACAACATCCTCCAAATATTGTGACGGCGTCCCTCGCCGAGATTTTTTGCGCGTAGGCGCCATCAGCGGGTTTGGCCTAGGATTGACGTTAGAAGGTTATCTTCAAGGGATGGCACAAGGGGCGAGTGCAGGCGTTGCCGGTGCACCGCTCTCAGCAGGAGCGGGGCCGGCGATCGAAGCCAAGGCGAAGGCTGCGATTTTTATCCGTTTGGGAGGCGGTCCCAGTCACATGGACACCTTCGATCTGAAGCCTGATGCTCCCGACACCCACCGTGGCGATTTCAAGCCAATGGGCACAAATGTCCCCGGGATCCAGATTTCCGAGCACCTTCCCAAACTTGCGCAGTGCGCGGATAAGTATGCGATTTTGCGCGGGGTTTCACACACCCTTGCGGCACACGACTTGGGTACGCTGTACATGGCCACTGGCAATCGACCGATTGCTTCATTGAGTTTCCCGAGTTTTGGAGCCGTGGTGTCGAGGGAACTTGGCAGTGATCGAGAATTGCCGGGGTTTGTGGCAGTACCAAAGGAAGGGAATAACCCGACTGGTTATCTCGGCGTTGAATACGGTCCTTTCGAAACTGGCATGGCCCCCACTCCTGGCAAGGCGATGGAGGTGCGTGGACTGGCGCTCAGGGGAGTGACTTTGACAGACGTTGACCGCCGCCAAGACATGGTGAAGCGCTACGATACGGTGTTTGGAGATTTCGCCAGTGAAGACAAAATACTTAGCGGCATGGATCAGTTTGGGCAGAAGGCCTACCACATGATGAGGGCGACAAAAGCGCGCGAGGCGTTTGATTTGAGGCACGAGCCATCGAGCATCACGGGCTTGTTCGGCAGCACACCGTTTTCACAAAGCTGTCTGCTCGCAACTCGACTGGTGGAATCGGGAGTCAAGTTTGTAACAGTGCAACTCGGCGGATGGGATACTCATGCTGATAATTTTGCAGCCCTTAAAAACAAGCTGCTTCCCGACCTTGACGGGGGACTAAGCGGCCTTTTTCTGGCGTTGGCTGCAAAGGGACTGCTCGACTCAACGGTTGTGTATGTCACCGGTGAATTTGGACGCACACCGAAAATCAACCCTCGCGCTGGACGTGACCACTATCCACGCGCGATGTTCTGCCTCCTGGCGGGCGGCGGAATCCGCGGGGGCCAGGTCGTCGGAGAATCGGACGCGAAGGGAGAGGGCCCCAAGGACAGACCAATTACCCCGGACGACATCGCTGCGACTTTTTACAGGCAGCTCGGGATCGATGTCCGCAAGGAATACCAGACTCCCAGCGGTCGCCCCGTCATGATCGTTAGGGGTGGCGAAGTGATTCGCGACTTGGTGTGAAACCCTGAACCCCTGCGGGAAAGGCGGCCAAGCACCAGACTCAAGTCATCTGAGACTGAAGATGGTGGAGCCTAGGGGATTCGAACCCCTGATTCGCCAACAGAGATCCAGCAA
>CAMDSZ010000108.1 GCA_945906945.1 Akkermansia muciniphila | reverse complement strand
TCAAGCGTTCTGCTCCGGTGGTCAGCGCCCCACAAGATCCCATCGCAGCAAATGTGCTCAACAATCAAGCATCGGAATTCGGCACGCCCATTTCATACACAAACTTACCCTATGACGGGCCGCTCGGGCTAAGAGGAGTTGTCCAAAACTGGAACGCGGCTCTAGCGATTAAAGCGGTCAAGGCCTCCGGCCTTTCAATCGATGACGCGACCATCCGGGCGGGACTTTTGAAGGCAGAATGGCCCGGACGCTTTCAGATCGTTTCGGACAACCTAATTCTCGACGGTGCGCACAATCCAAACGCGGCCCGTGCTCTCGCTGAAAACTGGCGGTCTGCTTTTGGAGAGGAGAAGGCGTGCCTTATCTTTGGATGCATGGCGGATAAGGACGTCGAAGGCGTTCTAAAAAACCTGAACCCAATCACGGCATCCATTCAGCTCAGCCCCGTTCAGAGCCCGCGTGCCGTTTCAGTTTCGGAACTCCACAAGCTATGCAACAAATGGATGCCTGGCATCCCGGTACGCTCCCACGATTCGCTAAAGGCTGCACTAGGCGCCCAAACACAGCACAGACGCCTTCTGACGGGCTCGCTCTTCCTTGTAGGAGAGGCGCTCGGCATGCTACAGGGCAGCTTGAGGGAAGCTAGCCTTCAGTAGAGGCACGCCTGAAACAGCTCTGGCACACCCGATCCAACGGCAACACTGCGCGAAAGGGGATCCAGTGCAGAGATGCCTTGGAATTCATCGTGCTTCTGACAGGGTAGGCGGCTCACAACACCCAACTCTCGGAGTATGCTGCAGCAATTAGCCGACCCTCAACTCTGGATCAGTCTTTTCACCCTCACGATTCTGGAAATCGTTCTCGGGATCGACAACATTATCTTCATCTCGATTCTCGCAGGTAAACTGCCCCAAAACGAGCAAAGCAAGGCCCGCTCTATCGGACTCACCCTTGCACTGTTTACCAGGATCGCACTGCTTTGCTCGATCTTCTGGCTCATCCAGCTCACCAAACCATTATTCACGGCGTTCGAGCACAGTTTCTCCGGCAAAGACCTCGTGCTGCTGGCAGGCGGGCTTTTCTTGCTGTGGAAAAGTGTGAATGAAATCCATGGAACACTGGAGGGCGAAGAGCATCAGGCGAGCGCGAACGTGCCCTCAAGGCTGTCGGCGGTGGTGTTTCAAATCATACTCATCGACATAGTCTTTTCGCTGGACTCGGTCATCACCGCCGTGGGCCTGGCACAACAGGTCGGCGTGATGATTGCCGCCGTTGTCCTCGCGATGATGGTCATGCTGTGGGCCGCCAAATCGATCGGCGACTTTGTGAGCCGTCACCCATCGATCAAAATGCTAGCGCTTGCCTTTCTTTTGATGGTTGGTCTCATGCTCGTCGCTGAAGCCATGGGCCAGCACATTCCCAAAGGCTACATCTACTTTGCCATGGCCTTTTCCTTCCTTGTTGAAATGCTCAACATCCGTCTCCGCGTTCGTCCCGGCACAAAGCCCGTGGAACTCCACCAGAAATACTAACGCCCGGACGGCTGGGTGCACGCCCGTCGATGCTGCTTAGCAGGCAGCCGCATTCCTCCAATTATTCGCGGGAGAGGTCGCAAATCATCTCGAACTCGGCCTTACCTATCGGAATTACGGACAGCCGCGACTGTCGGATCAGAGCAATTTCCTTCAGCTTTGGATGCGCCTTGAGAGTCTCGAGCTTCACGGCAGAACGGAGCGCTTCAAGAGGGGCAAGATCGACGCACACCCAATTGCCCTCCGTTGAGGTAGGATCCGGATACGCGGCTTGCACCACCCTCGCAATGCCGACGATCTCCTTACCCACAACACTGTGGTAATACAGCGCCTTGTCGCCAACTTGCATCGCAGCGAGGTTGTTACGTGCCTGGAAATTGCGCACGCCAGTCCAGGCTGTACGGCCATCCTTCACAAACTGCGCCCAAGCGTATGCCGTGGGCTCCTGTTTAACGATCCAGTACTGGGGTGTAGCGCGCATCCCACTAGCCATCGCCGCGAAGGCCCCACCAACTCAAGAGAAAACTACACGCCACTCAACACCGCCTGCTCACCACCCAAATCCAATGACAAGTGAGATTCAGCGCTTAACTGCAACAATTCAATGGCCCCATCGGAGTGCTCCACCAGGGCGGACAGGCTCTCCACCCAGTCGCCCGAGTTGTAGTAAGTTAGATCGCGAATCTTCCGGATGCAGGGCGTGTGAATATGGCCGCAAACAACACCATCGATGCGGTCCTCAAGTTTCGCAAGCCGAACCACCGCGTCCTCGAAGGCACCGATGTAATTTACCGCATTTTTAACCGATCGCTTTGCCGCTGCACTGAGCGACCAAAATCCAAGGCCCATCAACCGCCTGACCCAATTCAATGGCGTGTTCAGGCGCAGCAGAATCGTGTACCCAATGTCTCCCAGATGAGCGAGCCACTTGCTATTTTGAACAACCGCGTCCAGCTCGTGCCCGTGAATGACAAGCAGCCGGCGGCCATCTGCGGTCTCATGAATGGCACGCGCTTGAACAGAGACAGCGCCGTAGTCACCTAAAAAACCGCTCAAAAATTCGTCATGATTTCCGGGTATGTAGATCACCTGGGTTCCCTTGCGCCCCGCCCTCAGCACTTTCTGGATCACGTCGTTGTGCTGCTGCGGCCAGTAGATGCCGCGCTTGAGAGACCAGACGTCGACGAAATCACCCACAATGTAAAGGGTTTCACATTCGGACACTCGAAGGAACTCAAGAAGTTGAGCTGCTTGACTCCCTCTAGTTCCAAGATGAACATCAGAAATCCAAACCGTTCTGTATCTTCGGATCACTCTCTGACCTTTGATTCTTCCAGATCCCGTTGAAAGGGAAATGAAAGGCGACACACTAATTTCACCATGCCGTCACCTATGTGCAACATTCAGAGCCAGCCCTTTTTCAAGCCTTCCCGGAACACCCACCGCTGAACCTTTTTTCACAAGGCTCAGTTGCCAAAAGCAGCGCGTTTCCATTCTCAGCCTTGAATCGCTGCATCACCGCGATTCAATTGTTCCACACCATTACACAATCACACCCGCGCGCGACAGCGGGTTCTCTGACCGACCATGCTGATTCACCTCGACAAACAAATCCCCACCTGGAGCGAAAACGGTTTCGCACTCGGCCCGTGTTTCGCGGCCTACTGTGGCCTTCCTTTGACTGCACCGACCCCAGTCGAAGGGGGATGGGATTTCGAGCTGCGCGACTCGAGGCCTCTGTATAGCTCACTCGATTCACAGGCCTTATGGGTTGGCTGCCCAGAGCGTGCCCAGGGGTACAGTCGCAGAGGAGACGCTCCTCTGTGCGTGGGCATGCCAGCACTTTATCTGGCAGCGCAAAAAGCACATCGCCCACCCGGTTCGACCCTGCTGATGCTGGATTGCATCGATCAGCAAATTAGCGACGTCGCGCTCTTCCTAAAATCGCACGGCATCGAGCACGGAAAACAACGCACGGTGATCGCTATACCGGAGCCACTTTCTGAATTAACGCAAAGCTCGGTAACGCTTCTTTGGCGACATGGAATTCCGGTGGTTTCATACAATCCATCCCATCTCTCAAGCCGGGGCCTACACGACCTAGACACCTTGTTTCATCGATTTGAAACCGTTGCGGCAGATCGGTGCGGCAGTTGGTTGCCGCACGCAGCGTGGCGTGGGTGCCGTATTGCTTTGAAGGAAAGCCCGGCTGAGGGTGAATATCTGGGTGAAATCAAAATGCCGCGCCGCAGAGACGGTGCGTGGAAAAGTATCTCACTCGGCGCCCAACTGCTTGGCGAAACTTTCCGGATTAATCCGGACACTCTTCGCGCAGCTTTTGGCTGGCAGCAGCCCAACTCAGAGCACACTCTCTTGAGTCTCACTGATATCTTTGGTGACCCGGAAGTGCGCGCAGCGGAACGGGCGGCGAGGCTTCTGTTCAAACACCTAAACCCAGATGCCCGAAAGGATCTCGAAGCGCATTCCAGCGCGGAACCGCTGATCGCGCATCTTCTGGCAGCGTTAGACCAACAAGCGCAACAAACCAAAACCGCTCGGATCGCTCCATCCACCGCGCCTGAAGTGCTCAGCTCACTCCGCGATTTCTACCCGTGCCTGCAGGAGACTCCCGGAAAAGTACTGCTGATCTCGGCTTCATCGAAGCCCCCGAAAGATCGCGACACCTTGATGATTCATCGGTCGTTCAAACCATTATTCAGAGCCGACTCGAAGAGCCTAGTTAGTCTCGACATTACTTTCAGCAACACACTAGGGCTTCCCGAACTCTACAATCGGAAAATCGAGGAGTACCTCGACAGCGATTTTACCTTCCTGGTTTTCTGCCACGACGATGTTTATGTGGACGACCATAATCTCGCCCCGAAGCTGCATTTGGCGCGCATCCAGTTTGGGTTTGATATCATCGGGCTCGCCGGCGGGTCATCCCCAAAGATCGCATCGCCGACCCTGTGGCACCTGATGTGTGATAAAAAAACGCAGAGAGGCGCCGTCACTCACCCGACTTTTGATCGCTCCTCGCTCTCGGTAACCCCATACGGGAAAAATCCAGCGCAAGTCGACATTGTCGACGGGCTTTTCATGGCCGTGAATGTTTCTGCGATCAAGGCCAGCAACTGGCGGTTCAATCCAAACTATCGGTTCCATCATTACGACCTCGCCTCATGCCTCGACGCTAAGCGCATCGGCATGACTACGGGCGTTTACCCGATCCACGTCGTGCATTCATCTCCCGGGTTAAAATGCTATGAAGACCCAGAGTGGAGGCGCAGTGATGCCATGTTTTTAAAGGAGTACGGAAACAGCGCCTCTGGGTAGCCCCAGCACCCCCAAACCCCACCACAATCATATCAGAGACACCCCCTCGTCATCACAATGAGAGTCTCCAGCCTTCTAACGTCCTTCTTTGTCGCAACAGCAACTTTTCTTCATGCGGAGCCACTGGAAGGGGGCACCGCAAAGGTCGAGATTACCGATCGCAAGGCTGGGCCCGTGAACGATCCATCTTTTGCAAAGGTACTGGCACTTCGGAAAGGAGACACCACCATCCTTCTAATTACGTTAGATGCCGTCGCAATTGGTGAGATCGGGCGGATTCCAAACTCATTCCTTTCCAGCCTGAGGCATCGCATCGAAACTGAGTTTCAGGTTTCACCCAAACACGTCATTGTTACCGCGAGTCATTGCCATGCAACTGTTCAGAGCGACCTGCTGACGCCGGTGTTGGAGGCGGTTCGGACGGCAGTTGGTCACTTAAGTCCCGTGAAGGCGGGGATGGCGCTCGCGCAGGAAAATAGGATCAGCGAGAACCGGCGCCTCAAGCTAAAAGACGGCACCGAAGCAGACATGCGGCGCGCCTATGCGCTCCCCAGCGACAACGCCGTCGAGGCGGTCGGCCTGATCGATGCAGACGTCGGGATCCTGAAGCTCGAACGCCTTGACGGCACCCCGCTCGCGTTGGTCTATCATTTCGCATGTCACCCGATCATGAACCCGCCAAGCCGTGGCAGTTCAGCAGACTTTCCCGGCTTTGCCTCGAGGCTTATTGAGGATGCGCTTGGCACAGGGGCTATGGCATTCTTTGTGCAGGGCTGCGCGGGTGACATCAATCCAGTCCGGTACAAGGAGGCGAGCACCGTTCCCGACGCTGAACCGCTTGGAATGCTTCTTGGAAGCACAGTCCTTAGGGCCGCGGCCGCCATCCGAACAGAGCCCGGGGCAGCCCTCGTAATGGCCAATCGCGAACTGTCGGTCCCAACAGCATCCAACTATAAAAGCCGCATCGAGCGGGTTGAAGCCGAGATTCAGACCCTCTCACACTCGCTTAAGCCGACAAACATCAACTTCAAGGCGTTCTTCTCGCTCTTCGTGCAACACCGGATCTGGCCCGAGGCACCCTCCGCACACATCCAAAGCTATCTGCACGATCAATCGCAGGGGCGGGCGATGCTTCATCAGCAAGACGCGGACAACAAAGTGCTCATTGATCAGTATCTCCAGAACATCGAAACAATGGAGAAACTCACCCGCCTGAACACCAATCTTGCGCTTTTAAAAAAGCATCTAAAGCAAGTCGAAGCTATGAGTGCACATAGCTTTCCCACTGAGCTTTGCGGTATCCGGGTTGGCAATTTCAAACTTGTCACTTTCCCGGGCGAGCTGACGGTTGAAATCGGACTGGGCGTCAAAAAGCGTGCGGGACCCGAACCCGTGTTTGTCGCTGGATACACCAATGGATACGTGTACTACGCACCCACGGCGGCCCAGCTCAAAAACGCGGGATACGCTCAGGAGGATTGTGACACGCTGCTATCTCCAGACTGGCATTCATCATTTGAAGATGCCGCAGTCAGCCTACTAAAAAGCCTGTGACCTTGCGATTGTTTACCGTGCTGATGACACGGCGTGAGATGCAAGAAATACAGAGCGTCTCAGCACTCCGTTTTTAGCGGTCTGTATTGGTTACCTGCGAATGCGTGCGATTTTTGATGCGGCAACGGCTGCTCCAATCAATGCCGCGATGAAACAGGCGAGACCCAGTGCCGACGCCTCGAGCCAGAAAATATCCAGCAGGGTTGCCGGCCCATATTTCACCAAACCCGAGGATGCGCAGCGAATGCTCACGTGTTTGGTCTTTGGCGGCCGCGATATGTTCCAACGCACTTCCTTGATTTTTTCCGCGCCATTCTGGTCCACGAATCGGACCTCTCCATGCGTGACCCCATGACGCTTTCCTATAAACAAAAAATCCTGTCTCCGAAGAAATTCGCCCTCCACGACGACACTGTCCGCGAGAAACCACAGCGCAAAACCCGCATGCACCGCAAGGCTGGCGCAGAAGACGCATAGCGCCAGAATGCCCTGAGACTGCTTATCCAATGGAAATTTCAGCAGTTTCACACAGCGGGAGACAGATGCGTTCGCTTCTACAGCAAATGAGTGGACTGCTTTTTAAAATGCCAGGCATCAAGCTTTCCACCCATCAGCGTTGCCGCCTCGCGACGACTACTTCACATGCATCGTACCGCGCATCAACAAATGATGCCCAGGGAAGGTGCACACGAACGAGTACGCTCCAGGCTCTGAGGGGGCGGTGAACTCAAGCAACTGTTCCTTACCGTGATCCACGAGCTTCGTACTCGCCAAGATTTCAGGACTGTCTGGAATAAAGCCTTTTTCAAAGCCAGCAGCACCCAACTCGATAGCTTTTGTTCCGACCTCATCTGCCTTGCCGGGCTTCACGATCACGAGATTGTGCGGCATGAAGTCAGGGTTGGCGAAAGTCAGCTTCACCTTTTTCCCAGCCGTGACCGTGAATTCCTTCACGTCGTAATTCATTTTTTCCACAACCGTACTAATCCTCACCTCGGTGTGATCAGCAGTGTCTGCAATCACGCCGGACTTCCTAACAGCTGCAGAATGCTCGGCCACTGGCGCAGATTGGGCGCCACTACCGCTATTAAACCACAGATGCTGTACCGTGAGCGCTGCTATTCTCGCATGCGGCTCGGGTGATTTGAGAAGCTGCCCGAGAAGCTCGATATTCTTGATGTTGTGCTGCTGAAACACCCAAAGCGCCTCGAGTAATGCGTGAGCATCTTCTTTCTTATCAGTGCTCAATTGCTTGATCCACTGGCGCAACGCAGATTCCACCTCCTTGGAATTGCGCTCGCTTAACTCCACATGCGTGCGGTGACGAACTCCGTCCACCGGATGCTTCAAATTCTCAAGCAGCGTGGCCACTGCTTCACCTTCGATAGAAACGGGCTTTTGAAGCGGACTACCGTTAAAGGTTACTCGATACACGCGGCCATGTGCATGATCTCGGTTCGGGTCTCGCACATTGTGCTGCATGTGGCCGATGATTACGTTGTGCCAGTCCGCGACGTACAGGGCACCGTCGGCACCAAAAATGATATCCGCAGGCCTGAAGTTCTTATCGCCGCTTAGAAGGAAACCTCGTGCTGTTTGCGGAGTTTTTGTGCCATCTGCATTCACTTCCTCTACAGTCAAATTCTCGCCGGCGGGTTCACCCCATACATTTCCATCGTCTGAATTTCGCTGCAGCTGATACCGCTTGATTCCACGGTAACCTATCACGTTCGCGATCAAAAAATCTCCCTGCATTGCCTCCGGGAAATGTTGGCTTGAGACAATCTCATTCGCAGTGACCGGACGCACCTCTTTCTTGAGGAGTTCCTGCATTTTGAAGCTCTTTGCATCGGGACGAACCTGATAGGCGCGGCCGCCAGTCCCGTCGGTAGCGTAGTGATAGCCCCAACGGTCAAATGAGATTCCGTGCGGGTTGGGAGAATTTTTCGCATGGAATGAGATGGCGTAAGTGCGCGGATCGAAACGGAACATTCCTGACTCACCCGTCGTCAAATTGGGTCCCCAAGGCGATTCAAAGTTGTTCACGAGAAAGATGCCGCTCTGCCAGTAGATTGCGCCGTCAGGACCCATGATTAGATTGTTGGCAGCATGATGAGTATCTGCAGTCCCGAGTCCCTGCAGCACCACGACCCGCTCGTCAGCGACATCATCGCCGTTGGTGTCTTTGAGGAACACGAGGTCGGGGCCTTCGGTCACCAGCACTCCGCCATTCCAAAACTCAAATCCAAGCGGGTTATGAACCTTCGCAAACTCCACCAATCGATCCGCCTTTCCATCTCCGTTATCATCGAGCAGCAACACGATTGCGTCGTTTGCTTCCCTCTTTGGCTCCCACTTCGGATACGTAGGCCAGACGGCCGCCCAAAGTCTGCCACGCGAGTCAACCTGCAACTGGACAGGATTCACTAGTTGGGCGAACTGTTTTTCATCGGCAAAAAGACCGATGTTGAGACCGTTTTCTGCGGCCATCTCGGCGATCGCCTCCTCCCCTGAGTTGTAATGAAGACGGCCCTCCTTCATCGCATTCGAGCTTTTGCTGCCACCTCCCACATTTGAGGTGACCGATATCGGATCTGGAACGTTTGAGTCCGAGACGATCAGGTCATTCCCCTTGGCTCGGGCCCAAACCCGCTGATCACGGTTGGCAGTCATCGCGTCGAGCATCGTCAATTCATGCTGCAACACCACCGCATTGGTCTGCTCGGCCACGAATGAGAGAGTCGAGCGTCCACCCCACACATCATTCTCATCCGTTGCGCGAAATCGCTGGTGCCAATGAAACGATTTTTCGAGAACCGCTTCCCTGAGGCTTGCCAGCTGCGAGGAGGCCTGCACCGTCGCGCCAAGTAGACTTTTCACGATCACCTCAGCAAGCGCTCTGTTGCCTGCTTCGTTGAGATGAATCCCATTGATTGTGAGCGGCGTCTTGCTTGAGCGATACAGGTCTAATGTAGGGTGAAATAAATCGACGTATGTAACTCCAAGCTCGTGTGCAGCGGCAGCCGTGGCGTTCGCGTAGGCCTCGAGTCGGACATTGTTCTCGACACCGCTTGGCAGATTGGATGTTTTCAGGTCTTCATGCGCGATCGGGCTGAATAAGACGATTCGCGGTGCCGACTTCCCATTCGGCTTGAGCGTGCGGATTGAGTTTACAAATTCAGCGAGGCTCTTTCGGTACGCGTCAGCTTTCTCAACACCTGCGTACGATTCGTTATATCCAAAAAACGCGAACACCACATCGGCCTTAATGTGGCTTAGGATGTCCGCATTCGAGGGAACACCCTTACTTCGTGGCAATGCATCCACGCGGTCTCCGCTCACACCCATATTGCGGAAGCGCACCTCTTGATCCTTGAGCCCTGCTTGAAGGAGCGTTTCAAGCCATCCATCTTTATGCATCCGATCTGCAAGAGCGTTTCCTACGAAGGCAACGGTGTCACCTTTTTGAAACCCAAATTTCTCTGCGGGTCCCGCGTGCGCTGTGCTTGGAGTTGCGGCTGCTAGGGCGCCTGCTTTTGCGTGATCATGAAGATGCTGGGAGGTTTTAGACTCACTTGCTGCGGGGCTCTGCGGCGCTGGGCTCTGCGGCGGCTTGGCCTTGGTCTCGGTTGGCTTTGCAACGGGTACGTCGTTGTGAGCAGGGATTGGCGTAGACAAGTCGGCATAGACTGCAGGCTTGATTCCTTTCGCATGGCCACCTCCTCGAAAAGTGTTCGGTTTGTAAGGACCAACAAAACTGATGTCTGAATCGGATTTGATTTGATTCTCCAAACCCACCGACCAGTAAACCGCATTCACAAGCATACGGCGGTATCCGGGATTCAAAATATCTTCCGATGCCCCATAAAGACTTGTGAATACACGGGCCTTTACACCGCCATCCGCGGCGTAAGTCCGGGTCCATTCACTCGCCATCGGTTTCTTGGAATCGTCAGCGGGAGCACTTGATTCCATTCCATTCAAAGGCTGAGCCATCGTGAGGATGTTCCAATCCTCAGCCGGCTCCGCGGTGTAACCACCAGCCTGAACATGAATATCGCTGACGCCGCGCAGGATTGGATGTGTCGACTGGTTGGCGACGGGAGAGATCTTTGTGCTTTGCTGATGGTTTTTCCCATAGTGTCCGACCCAAGTCTGTCCGAGCACTTGATGGCCAAACCCCAGCTGGTAATCGGTGCCGTTGTACTTGTAATGATATTTGTAATACGGGTCCTCCGGCTTGGAGTAGTTGAACGCATGGGTGGCAGTGCGAAGTCCAACCACTGGGCCACCGCGCTTCAGGTACGCGTCGATGTGCTGCATTTGCTCAGGCGGCAACGCGAGAAAACGTGTAAACATCACCAATCCGTCGGCCTTCTCCAACGACTCAAGACCAGGAATATTCGAAGCTCCCGCTTCAATCTCCCCGTTCTTGTCCAAGCCGAACAGAACCGTGCAATGAAAGCCGTGATGTTGCGCTAAGATCCGAGCGAGAGCGGGAATAGTTTCTTCCGAGCGGTATTCGTGGTCACTCGCGACGAGCACGATTTTTTTATGATTCGTGTTTTTCGCGGGCTCAAAAATAACAGGATTCGCAAAGACGCGGTGTGAGCTTAGCAAACACAGTGCGAAACATGCGGTCACGGTCTGGACCGCCTTCAAAAAGGACTTGGAGGTCCATGCGCTGGAAAAAACAAACGATTTTAAGTTCACGATGCTCGGGGTGAGGGGTGATGTAATTGGGGGTGCGGGAGCTTGCCCTAATTGACCATCCTCAGTGGAGGGTTTTGTTAGCACATTTGACCGGAATGCTTCGGGGTTGCAACGAACCCACCGAAATCACGCCCTTCACATTGAGCCGCCGCATCCCGCAAACCACGCAGTTGAGACGGCGGGGGCACGGCGCGCCTGCTTTAAACCACCTTTCCGCTCCACCGCAATTTCTGACGCAGCACCTCAAAAAACGGCAGCGTTTGTGGAAACACCAGGCGGACGGTCTCCTCGGACCTTCCCACCCTTAGCTCATCCCCCCACTCCAAAGGCAGTGGCTCGCGCCCGTCCACCGTCAGACAGACCCCCTGCTGCTCAACCAAAGAAGAGATCGTGACGATAGACCGATCATTGATGATCAGGCTCCGGTTGGTCAGCACGTGCGGACAGATCGGCGTAATCACCAAGACGCCGGAATCAGGCGAGAGCACAGGGCCGCCGGCGCTGAGTGAATAAGCAGTGGACCCCGTTGGCGTGGCGACAATCAGACCGTCGGCATTGTACTCGGTAAGAGCCTCTCCATCGATCTCCACCCCAAGCCGGATCAGTCGGGAACGTTCGCCTCTAGACACCACCGCCTCGTTCAACGCGCGTCCGGACCACCATACCTTGCCATCTCGCAGCACCCTGATG
>CAMDSZ010000107.1 GCA_945906945.1 Akkermansia muciniphila | reverse complement strand
GGAGCCAAGCGGCCGAAGCCTGGCCAGGAGGCTGCAGCCGCCGGCAAGGGTGGAAAAGGTAAGGGCAAGAAGTAAATTTCCGTTTGAACCTCTTTTAGGACAAATTCCATGTCACGTCGTCGTCGAGTCATTCACAAAGAAGAAAAGTTGGACAGTCGTTATGGGAGCGCAGTTGTCGCGCGTCTCATTGCTTCGGTCATGCAGAGCGGTAAGAAATCTCTCGCGGAGCGCATTGTCTATGCGGCAATCGAGAAGACCCGGCAGAGTTCCGAAACGGTCGATCCGCTCGAGATTTTGAACAAGGCGGTTGATAACGTCCGCCCTCGTCTAGAGGTCAAGAGTCGGCGTGTTGGTGGGGCAACCTACCAGGTGCCAATGGAAGTTGCTCCCGCTCGTGCGCTGGCGCTCGCAATGCGCTGGATTGTGGGGTACGCAAAGTCCCGCAAGGCGACAGGACTGGCAGACGCTCTCGCAAATGAACTCCGTGATGCATCGAACGGGCAGGGGAATGCGATCAAGAAGCGCGATGACACGCACAAGATGGCTCAGGCAAATCGCGCCTTCGCTCACTTCCGTTTCTAAGCGGGAGGCAAATCTCTTAATTTTCAAACTGCCGCTCTAGGCTCACTGTTTCTTCAAGTGTCAACAAATCCTAACTCTCCGAACCGCGCTTACCCGCTCGAGAAAACGCGCAACATCGGGATTGCCGCGCACATTGATGCGGGCAAAACGACTCTTACTGAGCGTATTCTGTTTTATACGGGAATGATCCATAAGATGGGTGAAGTGCACGAAGGCACGACCGTCACGGATTGGATGGAGCAGGAGCGCGAGCGTGGCATAACGATTACTTCGGCTGCTACAACTTGCTTCTGGCAGCAGACTATTCAGGCGGGCGTCGTCAATCTGTACGAAGGTCAGAAGATGCGCGTTAACATCATCGACACTCCAGGCCACGTTGACTTTACAGCGGAGGTGGAGCGTTCGTTGCGGGTGCTTGACGGTGCGATTGCGGTATTTGATGCTGTCGCTGGCGTCCAGCCGCAGTCGGAGACTGTTTGGCGTCAGGCGGCGAAGTACAATGTGCCGCGCATTGCGTTCATCAATAAAATGGATCGCGTGGGATCGAATTTTGATGCAGCCATAGATTCGATGCGCAAAAAACTGGCGGCTAATGCTTGGCCGGTTTTGATTCCAATCGGTAAGGAAGATACCCTGCGGGGTCAGTTGGATGTGGTAAACAAGAAGGCCATTGTCTACAGTGATGATAGTCAGCTTGGATCGACATATGCAGTGGAAGAGATTCCGGCTGATCTTGTGGACTTGGTGGATAAAGCGCATCGGGATCTGGTTGAGCAAATCGCAGATCTTGATGAGGAAGTTGGATTGCTCTTTATTGAGGAGCAGCCCATTCCTGCGGCAGTACTCAAGGCTGGAATTCGTCGCCAGACGATCGCCAACAAGTTCTGCCCAGTCGTCGGAGGCTCTGCGTTTAAGAACAAGGGTGTTCAGTACCTTGTGGATGCGGTCATTGATTATCTTCCTGGCCCATTGGACATCCCTGCGGCAAAGGGGCAGGATCCTGACACAGCTGCGCCTGTCGATGTCATTACGGATGACGCTGGAAAGTTCTGTTCACTTGCATTCAAGCTTTGGAGTGATCCTTTCGTCGGGAAATTAGTGTTCTTCAGAGTTTATAGCGGTAAGCTCTCAAAGGGCGATACCGTGTACAATCCGCGTACGAACAAGCGTGAGCGTATCAGTCGAATTATTCAGATCCAGGCCGACAAGCGGGAAGATTTGGATACCTGCTACTCCGGTGATATCGCAGCGATCGTGGGGATTAAGAATATCACCACTGGCGATACCCTTTGTGACGAGGATCATGCTGTTCTGCTTGAGCCGCCATCGTTCCCAGATCCGGTGATCTCGATGTCAATCGAGCCTAAGACAAAGCAAGATCAGGAAAAAATGGGTAATGCGCTGGCTCGGCTGGCGGAAGAGGACCCTACTTTCCGTGTCTTTACAGACGAGGATACCGGCCAAACAATCATTGCCGGAATGGGCGAACTCCATCTGGAGATTATTCGCGATCGTCTCCTCCGTGAGTTCAAGGTCGATGCAAATTCAGGAAAGCCTCAGATTGCATACCGTGAGACTATAACGTCGGCTTCGATGGGTGAAGGTAAGCTCATCAAGCAGTCCGGTGGTCGCGGCCAGTACGGTCACGTGATTGTTAATGTTCAGCCCAATGAGCGAGGTAAGGGTTTGACAGTCGAGAACAAGGTTGTCGGCGGCACGATTCCTAAAGATTACATTCCCGCTGTGAAGAAGGGTATCGAAGAGGCTGTGTTAAATGGGATTGTCGGTGGCTACCCGGTTATTGACATCAATGTCGATATCATCGACGGCAGCTACCACGACGTCGACTCGAACGAAATGGCGTTCAAAATGGCAGCAATTTTCGCCGTGAAAGACGGCATGAAGAAAGCCAAGGCTATTCTTCTAGAGCCGATTATGAGGGTTGAGAATTCAACTCCCGAAGAGTTTCAGGGTGATATCATGGGTGACCTGAATCGTCGTCGGGGTCGCATTGCGAGCATTGAAAATAAGATCGGTCTCTCCATTGTTACTGCCGAGGTTCCTTTGGCTGAGATGTTCGGATATGCGACTGCAATCCGGTCGTTGTCTAAGGGGCGATCGAGCTACTCGATGGAGCCATCACATTTCGAACAAGTCCCCGAGCAGGTTAAGGCCGCTGTGCTCGATCAAAAGGGAAAAGCCTGAAAATTTAACGGGTCAATATAGAGAGGCCAACCAAATAATACCATGACCGGACAACGCATCCGCATCCGCCTAAAGGCTTTCGATTATCGCATGCTAGATCAGTCTGCGAGCGAGATCGTCGAGACTGCAAAACGCACTGGGGCAAAGGTATCGGGTCCCATCCCGCTTCCAACCCGCGTAGAGCGCTTCACAGTCAATCGCTCCCCGCACGTTGACAAGAAATCAATGGATCAGTTTGAGATTCGTACCCACAAGCGTTTGCTCGATATCGTCGAGCCAACTGCAAAGACGGTGGATGAGCTGAAAAAGCTTAACCTTCCCGCCGGAGTGGACATCACCATTAAAATCTGAGCTGACCGCTAACCGTTTCTAGCGCACATGAAGATTGGACTTTTAGGAAAAAAACTCGGAATGACACGCGTCTACGATCAGTCGGGTCGCGTCACTCCTGTAACCGTTATAGCTGCCGGTGGGAACACTGTCGTGCAGACCAAAACCCTCGAGAAAGATGGCTACGCTGCTATCCAGGTGGGTTTTGATGAGCAAAAGCCGCAGAGGGTCAACAAACCCGAGTTGGGGCACTTTAAAAAGGCCGGTGTTGGGGCTAAAAAGCGTTTGCGGGAATTCCGCTCGCCGGGTGATGGCTCGGAGTTCGTGGGCGTTGACCTTTCCGTCAAGCAGTTTGAGGTCGGTGACATTGTTGACGTAATCGGGCGCTCCAAGGGAAAAGGATTTCAGGGGATTGTACGTAAGCACAACGCTGCTGGTCAGCCGGCATCGCACGGTTCGATGATGCATCGTCGTCCGGGTGCCATCGGGATGCGTTCTACTCCAGGACGTGTTTGGAAGAATCAATCGATGCCTGGTCACATGGGTGACGAGCGCAAGACCGTTCAGAATTTGAGGGTTGTTCAAGTCCGTGAGGAAGAGGGTGTCATTCTTGTGTCAGGCGCAGTACCGGGCGCGATTGGCAGCTATGTCGTCGTTCGTCCGGCCATAAAGGGAGTCTCATCAAAGTAATCACATGAGCGCATCTATTCTTACAATTGACGGGGCAAAAGCTGCGGGCATTCCAGTTGTCGAAAACGGCAGGTACACCCAGGCTCTTCATGATGTTGTTGTCGCTTATCGTGCTGCTCGTCGCAGCGGGACGGCGAACACGAAGTCCAAGGCGGATGTTAATTTGTCCGGGGCTAAGCCCTGGAGGCAGAAGGGTACTGGTCGGGCGCGTGCTGGCTACAAATCATCCCCCGTTTGGGTCGGTGGTGGTGTTGCCTTCGGTCCCAAGCCACGTGATTACAGGAAAACCATCTCGAAGACGGTCAAGCGTGCAGCCCTAAAGAAGGCAATCTCCGAGCGAATCCGTGCGAATGAGGTGATGACGGTCACCGCGCTTGAAGTGTCAGCGCCTAAAACAAAGGACTTTTTGACGTTGATCAGTCCAATCACTGGGACGGATAGTGCTTTGATTATTTCCAATACCTTTACTGAGAACACTTATCTCGCAGCGAGAAATGTAAGTCATGTGCATCTAGTGCGCTCCGCTGACGTGAACGCTGAAGACCTGCTTCGCTACAAGAAGGTCGTTATCACCACCGCTGCTCTCGATGAGATCGCCAAGCGGATTAATAGTTAAGTTACTATGAACCTTTCTACGCAGATTATCCGTAAGGTACGTTTGACCGAGAAGTCGGCTGTCCAAGGCGACTCCCTCAGCAAGTATGTTTTTGAGGTCGCCCCGCACGCCAACAAAATCGAGATCCGTAAGGCGATCGAAGAGTTGTTCGGAAAGAAGGTCGTCTCGGTAAATACGAGCAATCACGCTGGCAAGGCGCGTCGTCAGAGGACAGCTGCGGCAGGTCGCACGGCAGCCTGGAAGAAGGCTGTGGTCACGCTCGCCGCTGGTGAGAAAATCGAACTTGCTTAAGACGGCATAAGAAAACGCTACTTTTTAGTATATGGCACTCAAAACTTTCAGGCCCCTGACGCCGACAAGCAGATTCAAGGCGCTTCCTTCTTTCGAAGAGATTACGAAGTCGAAGCCCGAGAAAAGTCTTGTTGTGACCCGCAAGAAGACCGGCGGCCGTAACAACAACGGTCGTATCACCTGCAGGCACGTGGGCGGCGGAAATAAGCAGCGTCACCGTATCGTTGATTTCAAGCGTAAGAAGCGCGGAATTGTGGCAGAGGTAGTCGCAATCGAGTACGATCCTCTTCGTTCCTCGCGTCTCGCGCTCCTGAGTTATTCCGATGGTGAAAAGGCTTATATTCTCGCACCTGTCGGTTTAGTTGTGGGCGCAAAGGTTTCTTCGGGGCCTGACGCTGAGCCGTCGGTTGGCAATGCCTTGCCATTGGCAAAAATTCCCCTTGGGGCGGCTATTCATTGTGTTGAGTTGGTTCCAGGCCGCGGCGGGCAGATGGCCCGCAGTGCTGGGCAGCAGGTCATCCTTTCCAACCGCGAAAGCGGTTATGCACTTCTGAAGTTGCCGTCCGGGGAAATTCGCAAGGTTCACGAGGATTGTTATGCTACGATGGGACAGGTCGGTAACGTCGAGCACATGAATGTTTCCAGCGGTAAGGCTGGTCGTAGCCGGTGGCGCGGGGTTCGCCCTACGGTTCGGGGTATGGTGATGAACCCTGTTGATCATCCGATGGGTGGTGGACAGGGCAAATCAAAGGGTGGCGGTGGACGGCAGCATCCGGTCAGCCCTTGGGGACAGCTCGCTAAGGGTTTTAAGACCCGTCGCAAGCATAAGGGGAGCGATAAGTTCATTGTCGAACGGCGCAAGATCAGCAAGTAAGCTTTATACAATTTTCTTATGGGTAGATCTCTAAAAAAAGGACCGTTCGTTGAGCAGCATTTGCTCGAAAAGATCGATAAACTTAACGATTCCGGAGTCAAAAAGCCGGTCAAGACTTGGTCGCGCCGCTCAACCATCACCCCAGAGTTCGTCGGACACACATTCCTGGTTCATAATGGCAAGATCTTCAATTCGGTTTTCGTGACCGAAAATATGGTCGGTCACAAGCTTGGCGAGTTTTCACCGACTCGCGTGTTCAAGAAGCATGGCTCGCACACCGCGAAGGTCACTAAGTAAGTTATTCTGGTTCTCTCCCCGATTTCGCAATGAAAAACGTACGCTCAGTTTGTTTACGATCACAGCCTAGGCTGGTGTCGGGCGCGTTTTTCTTGCTCGTTGCGATCCGTGGTTTTGCTGGGTTTGCTTCGCCTGATAATGTTGGTTTCCAGACGCCATCTCAGGCAGACGCGGTACCTCGGGCTGCTGCTTCGCTATCAGGCTCGGAGCAATCAAGTCTTACTTTGATACGCGAGTTGCAGGTTTGGCGGGGACGCGCTCTGGAAGCTGAAGGTAAGATCTCGGCTCAGCAGCAGGCTGGTTCAAGTCATTCATCCGTGCAGGCCTCACAAGCTTCGGCTGTTAAGTTCAATGTGGTCGGATCTTTGGACGCCGAACGTGTGGTTCTAGTCTCTTGTGGGAAGAATTCAGGAGTGTTCGAGGGTGCGCTTATTTCGATTGGTGCCGGGGTGAAGGCAAAGGTAGTTGAATCTCGGTCAGGAGTCAGTGCTGCCGTTATTGAGAATGGGTTTCAAGGTAAGGCTTCGCTGCTTGAAGGTCAGCCTGCCCAGCTTGTTCTGGTCCGCTGATTCGGACCGCAGAAAGTTTACGTATTAACATTTAATAAAAAAAGAATATGGAGATTCGATCCATCTACAAGGGAGCTCGCCTCTCAGCGTTCAAGTGTCGTGAAGTGACCCGTGAGATCCAAGGGTTAAGCGTTTCGATCGCGCTCGACATTCTCACACACACGCCACGCAAGGCCGCCCGGTTGGTTGAGAAAACCCTTCGGAGCGCTGTAGCCAACGCGGAGCACAACGCAAATCTTCGTGCTGATAGGCTTCTTGTGAAGGAGGCAGTCGTCGGTGAAGGCACTACATTAAAGCGTTTTCAGGCAAAAGCTCGTGGTAGCGCTGGCCCAATTCGCAAGCGTACCAGCCACATTCGAATCATCCTCGTTGAGGCTCCTGCCAAGTAATCAAAAATTTTCTATTTTATGGGCCAAAAAGTTAACCCGATCGGTTATCGTCTAGCAGTCAATCGCGATTGGCGCTCACGGTGGTATGCTTCTCCTCAAGATTTGCCAGGGTTCCTACACGGTGATATTGCGATCAGGCGGTATGTTCGACAGAAGTTGCGTCAAGCTGCCGTTTCAAAGGTAGTGATCGAGCGCGCTTGGAATAGCATTCGTGTGACGATATGCACCGCACGTCCAGGGGTGGTGATCGGACGGAAGGGTTCGGAGATCGAGAAGATGACCGATGACATCAGCAAGATGAGTGATGGTAAGTCTGTTAAGATCGATATCCAAGAGATCAAGACTCCTGAACTTGACGCTCAACTCGTTGCAGAGAACGTGGCATTGCAGCTGGAGCGAAGGATTTCGTTCCGCCGCGCGATGAAGAAGACGATTCAGTCAAGCATGGATTTTGGAGCTTTGGGAATTAAGATCCGCTGTGCAGGTCGACTCGGGGGGGCAGAAATCTCTAGGGCCGAGTGGTATCGCGAGGGAAAGATTCCTCTTCACACCTTGCGGACACCGATCGATTACGGCTTTTATGAAGCGAGTACCGTGTATGGAATGATTGGGGTGAAGGTATGGCTTTGCAAGCCGGCTGAGGCTCAACCGGCAGAAACAACTCAATCAGCGCAGCGTCCCGAGACTTCTCGCGCCTAACCTTAAATAGAAGACTTTTATGCCTTTGATGCCCAAAAGGGTAAAGTTCCGTAAAACACAGCGCGGAAGCCGCGCAGGAACTGCCACCCGTGCAACTAAAATTGATTTTGGATCTTTCGCACTTCAGACTTTGGAGCGTGCTTGGATCACTAACACTCAGATCGAGGCTGCCCGTGTTGCTCTAACCCGCAACATGAAACGTAAAGGGAAGCTCTGGATCCGGATCTTCCCCGACAAGTCTGTTACTGCTCGTCCCCCCGAGACCCGAATGGGTAAGGGTAAAGGTGCACCTGAGTATTGGGTTGCGGTCGTGCGTCCAGGGAATGTCCTTTTTGAATTGGATGGTATTCCCGAGTCCTTAGCGAGGGAGTCTTTACGGTTGGCCGCTGACAAGCTGCCAGTCCGTACCAAGTTCTTGGTGCGTCATTCATTTCACTCAACGGCTGCTTAAGGAGAACATTCATGAAACTTAAGGATATAAAGGCTCTTGGAGCAAATGAACTGCGCCAGCGGGAAGGGGAACTGCGGAAGGAATCCTTCAATCTCAGGATTCAGAAGCAGGTCGGCCAGGTTGAGAACCCTGTGAGGGCTCGTCTAATCCGCCGCGAGTTGGCTCGCGTTTTGACCATTACAAATCAGAACTCAGCCGCGAAGTAATACATCACCATGGAACAACTAGTTGAATCTACAGATCACGTCCGCGGGAACCGCAAGGAGCGCGTCGGGCAGGTGGTGTCGGTGAAGAATTCGAAGACAATCATCGTGGAGAGCGAGACGCGTGTTCCGCATCCACGCTTCCGTAAGATTGTTAAACAGATCAAGCGCTTTCATGCTCACGATGAGGAGTCGGTGGCCAAGCTCGGTGATACCGTATTAATTATGGAATCTCGTCCGTTATCGAAGCTGAAGCGCTGGCGGTTGGTTGAAGTGATCGCCCACTAATTTTATACAGAGGAATTTTTTATGTTGCAGATCAGGTCCCGGCTCGATGTGGCCGACAATACTGGCGCCAAGATGGCCAAAATGATTGGTGTGATTGGCAAGCGTACTTTGAGTGCCTCAGTTGGTGACGTCATCACGGCTCATGTTCGCGAAGCAAGCACCGGCGGTTCAGTCAAGAAAGGGGATGTTGTGCGTGCCGTAATTGTACGGACTCGTCATGCAATCCGCCGAGAAGACGGTGGTTACCTTCGTTTTGATCGGAACGCGATCGTTATAATTGATAAAGATATGAATCCAAAGGGCACTCGTATCTTCGGCCCCGTGGCTCGTGAATTGCGCGAGAAAAATTTCATGAAGATTGTGTCTCTCGCACCGGAGGTTCTGTAATGAGTAAGCTTTCTCACGTTAAAAAAGGTGACACGGTTCTCGTTGTCTCCGGAAACCACCGCGGCTCCCAAGGCAAGGTGCTTGGGGTGATTGCAAAAAACCAGCGCGTGTTAGTTGAAGGCGTGCACATGGTTAAGAAGCACGTGCGGCGCGCTCAGAACGCTTCCGAGGGCGGAATTGTTGAGCGCGAGGGCACGATCCACATCAGCAACTTGAAGGTGGTGTCTGAGGCATCCCAGAACTAAACTAGGCAAGACGTATGGCAGAAGGACTAAAAAGTTATTATAAGACCCACGTGGTCAAGGCTCTGATGGAGAAGCACGGGTTTTCTAACGTCCATGAAATCCCTAGGATCGAAAAGGTCGTGGTAAATACTTGTATTGGGAGCCAGACCGATGGGAAGCAAGCTTTGGAAGATGCGAAGGCTGAATTGACCACCATCACCGGTCAGAAACCAGCCGAGACTCGGTCGAAGACCAGCATCGCGAACTTCAAACTGCGTGAAAACCAGGCGATTGGTGCTCGGGTGACGCTAAGGGGAGAGCGGATGTATGAGTTCTTAGAGCGTTTGATTCGGATGGCACTCCCGCGTATCCGGGATTTCCGTGGCGTTTCGCCTAAGGCGTTCGACGGGGGGGGAAATTACACGCTTGGCGTACCAGACCAGTCCATTTTTCCAGAAATTGAACTCGATAAGATAAAGCGCAACATCGGCTTTGATGTGACTATTGTCACAAGCACCCGGTCCGACGCCGAGGCTAAATCACTTCTTTCCGAAATGGGGATGCCCTTCTCCGACAAGGCCAAACTGGCTAAGGGCGCTGCAACAAAAAATTAGGTAATTGGGTATCGTCGTTATGAGTAATGTGTCTGACCCTATCGCTGATTTTCTCACACGGATTCGCAATGCGACCCGCTCTGGGAAGGCTGAGATAGTAGCGCCGTTTTCGAAGATGAAGGGTGAAGTAGCCCGGGTTTTGAAGGAAGAGGGATTTGTAGACTCAGTGGAAGTCAACAAATCCGATGCTATGCCTACGATAAAGGTTGGCTTGAAGTTCGTCGGAAGCCGTTCGGTGATTACAGATCTGCAGCGGGTGAGCCGTCCAGGATTGCGCCGGTATGTTGGCGCGAATGATATCCCAAAAGTGTTGAGTGGGGTTGGGATCTCGATCCTTTCCACTTCTTCAGGGGTAATGAGTTCGCGTGAGGCTCGCCGAAAGAACGTCGGCGGCGAACTCTTAGCATTTGTTTGGTAATTAGAAAGGCTACGACTATGTCACGTATAGGAAAAAAGCCCATAGCTTTCCCAGCTTCGGTGAAATTGAAAATCGCTTCGGATGGGTTGGTAACCGTTGATGGCCCGAAGGGATCGTTGTCTTGGCATTTACCGAAGGGAATTTCAGCGGCGGTCGAGGACTCAACCGTGATTTTTAATCGCGAGTCCGAAAGCCGTGATCATCGGGCTAAGCACGGCCTGAGCAGGGCCCTCGTTGCAAACATGGTTATTGGTGTTTCCGCGGGTTTTGTGAAGGACCTCGAGATTCAGGGAGTGGGCTTCAAGGCTGCGGTGAAAGGAACAAATCTGGATTTATCACTTGGATTCTCGCACCCCGTGCTATTCCCAATTCCAGAGGGGATCAAAATTACTGTGGCTGATAACACGAAGGTGAAGGTTGAAGGCATCGACCGTCAGTTGGTTGGACAGGTGGCAGCAAACATTCGCGGGTACTATCCGCCGGAACCATACAAGGGTAAGGGAGTTCGCTACGCGGGCGAAGAAGTCCAGCGTAAGGAAGGTAAGACCGTTCAGTAACCGATCAGCGCAAATCTACAAAGTCATATGGCTTCTACAAAAAACGTCTCTAGACAAAAGCTGCGTCACATTCGGCTGCGCAAGCGGATTTCGGGTACTTCTGAGCGCCCACGCCTGTCGGTACACTTCTCCGGTAGTCATATCTACGTTCAGGTAATCGACGACACAGCCGGCATTACTTTGGCTGGTGTGTCCACCACAGAAAAAGCTTTTGCTGCGGGGACAAAGATCGCGGCGAATGTGGAGACCGCGGCGAGAGTCGGTAAGGAAGTTGCTGCTCGTGCTATTGCAAAGAGTGTTGGCAAGGTCGTATTCGATCGTGGTGGCTCTCGTTACCACGGTAAGGTAAAGGCACTCGCCGATGCGGCCCGCGAGGCAGGGTTAAATTTCTAAAAAGTTATTTATGGCTGAAAATCGTCCAAGTCGCGGTCGTCGTGAGCGCGCAGATAAACCCAAGGAGCAGAGTGACCTTGTTGAAAAAGTAGTTTTTATCAATCGATGCGCGAAGGTGGTGAAGGGTGGTCGTCGTTTCTCTTTTAGTGCGTTGATCGTTACTGGTGATAAAGCGGGCCGCGTTGGGTGTGGCTTCGGGAAAGCAAATGAAGTTTCCGAGGCGATCAGGAAGGCTGGTGAGTCTGCAAAGAAGGCTATGGTCAAGGTTGCTTTAAGTGCCAACACCATCCCTCATGAGGCGTACGGTGAGTTTGGTGGCGGAAAGGTTTTGTTGAAGCCGGCGAGCGCTGGAACCGGTGTGATTGCCGGTGGTGGGGTTCGCGCGGTGATCGAGGCTGCTGGAATCCGAGACGTCCTCGCAAAGTCGATGGGGTCGAGTAATCACGCCAACGTAGTCAAGGCAACGCTTTCGGCTCTTGAGCAGTTACGGTCCCGCGAGGATCGGTTGCGCGATCGCGGTTTCCAGATCAAACCAAAGGCGGTTGCCGCCGTAGTTTAACAGGATTTAGATCATGAATCTCACTAACTTAAAGCCCCGTCCGGGTTCAAAGCATCGAGTAAAGCGTCTAGGCTGCGGCGAGAGTAGCGGCCATGGAAAGACCTGCGGTAAGGGTCACAAAGGGCAGAAGGCGCGCTCTGGTGGTTCTATTCGCCTCGGTTTCGAAGGCGGTCAGATGCCTTTGGCTCGTAAGATTCCGAAG
>CAMDSZ010000106.1 GCA_945906945.1 Akkermansia muciniphila | reverse complement strand
CCACCTTGCCCGCGCCCATCCCGAGAACCAGAGTTTGTTCGGGAAGCGGTATGGGTGTGGCCCACTCGAGTCCGAATGAGCCGAAATTGGTGACTGTCGCGATCGATCCTCCGGTCGCATTCGCAGGCAGGCGTCGCCTGCGCGCCAAGTCGACTAAATCGTTGTACCGAATGAGTAGTTCGCTCAGAGGCGATTGATCCGCGTGCCGGAGCACCGGGACTAGAACGCCATCCTCTGCTTCAACTGCGAATCCGACGTCGATGGAGCGCGGATGCATTATTTTGTCGCCGATTAGTCGGCCTGCCACTGCACTGTTTTCCCCAAGAGCGATGGCAAGCGCGCGCAAAGCGTATAACGCTGGTCCGGCTTTTTGCTGGCTTCCTTTACGATGTGCGAGCATCTCATCTAGGATCACCGCCATGCCGACTGTCGCGATCGGTCGGGTCCACGAACGCCGCATTGCATCCGCAACCGCAACGCGCATGCTTGACGCATTTGACATCTGATGGTTGTCGAGCTGAGCCAGAAATTTCTCGAAGTCCTCGATTGTCAGGCGCCCTGCGGCCCCGCTCCCTGCGATCCCTGCCAAATCCGCCGCGTGTAGCCCAAGTTCTTCCATCCTCGCGCGCATACGAGGTGAAAGAAAGCCTGCGCCTGCTGCGCTCGCCGGAACCGGTAGTCCACGGAGTGTTGGCGCGACTGCATTTGAGGAGACCTTTGTGCTTGTTGAAATGGAGGCCGTCTTATCGTTTGGAGAAAATCCATGCGGCAGCGAGTGGTCTTGTGATGCAACGTTAGGAGGTGTGTCCAGTCCGAGTCGTTTGGCTTCGGCGTCGGTGCACTCCATGTATCCGAGAGTCGCTCCCACCGCGTAACTTTCCTGCAACTGCACGTTCCATTCAGAGACGGTTCCGTTGCACGGCGAAGTCACAGACATTGTTGCCTTCTGGGTTTCTACTTCGAGGATATCTTGGTCGCCCTCAACGCTGCTGCCCGGCTGAAAAAAGATTCCGATGACGGTCGCCTCGGCGATGGATTCGCCAAGCTGAGGCATGACTATGGGGATGCGTGGCATATGAGAAGCAGTGGTAAGGCTTGGAAAGAAAGCAGCGGGTTCAGCGTTTATTTGTTCAACAAAGTCCGCGCAGCCGCGGCAATCGTCTGTGCAGTTGGCCGATGAGTGCCCCAAAGGTTTGGGTGAAAGGGGACCGGAGTGTCTTTGCTATTGAGCCGCATGGGAGGGGCGTCGAGAAGGTTGAAACCCTCGCTCGCCACTCTCGCCAGAATCTCGGCGGTTACACCGCCCCAAGGCCAGGCCTCACCGACAGCCAAAACTCGGCCGGTCCGTGCGACCGACGCCAGAACTGTGTCGGTATCGATTGGTTTGATGGAGCGCAGGTCAACCACCTCCAGTTCCCAACCCTCTGCCGCCAGCTCCTCCGCCGCCGCCAGACATTCGTGAAGCATCGCACTGTAGGTCACCACCGTAGCATCCCTGCCTTGCCGGGCGACTCTCGCCTTGCCGATTGGCAACGCCTCGGATGGGAGCGATTCGGCCTTGAGATGGTAATAAAGATATTTGTGTTCGCAGAAGATGACTGGATCCTCAATCGTGATGGACTCCAGCAGCATTGAATACGCATCTTCGACAGTCGCAGGCGTCACTATGATAAGGCCTGGGTAGTGTGCGTAAATTGCCTCGAGGCTTTGTGAGTGAAAGGGCCCGCTCCCCGGGGTGCCTCCGCTCGGTAATCTGACAATGATCGGACACGGAACTCCAGTGCGCCAGTGAAGTGTCGCCGCTTGATTGACGATCTGGTTGAAAGCGACGGTTGAGAAATCTGCGAATTGCATTTCGACAATAGGCCTCATCCCTTCAATGGCTGCGCCAATCGCAGAGCCTACAATTGCGTCCTCACTGATGGGCGAGTCAAGCACCCGTCCTGGGTACGCTTGAGCCAGGTTCTTCGTCGCCTTGAATGCGCCCCCGAAAGTGGCGATATCCTGCCCGTATAAGTAAACTCGGGGGTCGGCGGCAAGCGCGTGGGCTTGTGCCTCGCGTATGGCTTCTAGGTAAGTAATCAAAGTGGGAGTCGGTTAGTTGCTGTGCCCTGTTCCTTCCAAGCGCTTTTAGTTCGCTAGAAAGTAAAATGAAGTGATTGCTGGATTCGAAATGGAGTCTCTTCCACCGAGGCTGTTTGAACCTCGTGTGGAAATTTAGGTTACACGTTTCCCTCGGCAAGGTGCCGACTGGCGATCGCACACCAGTCCTCCCTCGCCGGGTCCGGAAGAGGCTCTCGCATCGCGTGGGCGACTGCTTCGTCGACTTGGGAAATTGAGTCGCGTTTCCAAGAGTCCAGCGTTTCCTGATCTGCCCATCCTTCTTTTAAAAGATGGCTGTGGGACACCTGAAGGCAATCTCGTCCCAACGCGCTGTCTTTCAAATCAGGGAGCACATAGTGGCCGTCATCATGTTCGCCATGGCCAGAGAGCCGTAGGCTTGTGGCGACCACCATCTGCGGTCCGAAACCGTTGCGTGCGCGCTCAACCGCGCCGCCAATCACCTTTAAACACGAAGTCAGATCGGTGCCGTCGACTGAATGGCCGTCAACGCCGTATCCAACCGCTTTTTCAACAAGGTCTGCACAGGCAAATTGCCGGTCCGTGGGCGTTGAATACGCGTACTGATTGTTGGTAACCACCAGAACCAACGGAAGCTTTTCAACTGCTGCCTGGTTGAGTCCCTCGTGGAAAGCTCCAGTGGAGGTGGCCCCGTCGCCGAGACTTGTTGCCCCGACCGTGTTGCGGCGACCCTGAAAACGGTGTGCCATCAATACACCGTTGACAACGGAAACCATCGCGCCCAAGTGCGAAATCATTGGAAGCATTCCTTCCCTAGGCCGGCCTCTGTGGATATTGCCGTCTCTTCCTCGCATGGGTCCTGATCGGGATCCGATGTACGTCATCGTGAAATCCACAACACTTTCGCCGAAAGCAAACCTGCCCGCCTGATCACGGATCAACGGAGCAAAGATATCGCCGTCTCTGAGCGCCATCCCGGTAGCCACGCTGATGGCCTCCTGACCTTTACCCAAAAAAACGCCCCCTGTGACCTTCCCTCCAAGGAATAGACTGCGGATTTTATCCTCAGCGACCCGAGCTAGAAGCATCCATCGGTACGCGCGGCGGTAGGTCTCTGAAAAATTGGCTGCCCTTTGCGTTGAGTCCGAACCCTCGGGTTTTTGCAACATCTTTTCATCCTAGGGAGAGATCGCCATGAGGTGCAAGGGTTGAGGACAATGTTTTCACGTTGAGCGCGGACATTGGTTTGATAGGTTGCACGTCGGCAGCCATAACCTCACCCGCCTGTGTCTTTTTTAACTAGGCGGCTTGTTTCTTATTAGCGGAAAGTCCGTTCCTCAGCACTCAGTGTTTCATGTTCACAGATCCTTCACAAATGTTTGAGCAAGCTGCCGATGTTGTTTTGAGGGCTTTAAGCCAGCGCTCAACGGTCGGCGCTAAGCCTCGCGCCTCGGCGGAGTCGATTGGCCGACTCGTGAGCGCTCGCGCGTGTGAGCGGATCATTCAACGTTTCCCGCCCGCCTCTGCGATGACGAGGAAGCCCAGCGTTGAGACCGAAGGAGACAAGTTCAGGGTTGAAGCGACGGTGTCTGAGAGTGACTCCTGCGCTCACTGCACGGCACCCGCGAAGGACGGAGCACCGAGAACAAGACTGCTCCTCGCCGGCAATCCGAGTACCGCAGAAGTACTGCTCGTGGGAGAATGCGGATGCAGTGTGAAAGACGCCGAAATTGCCAGCTTCGGGGGGGCGTCCGGCGAACTGCTGCTGAAGATGCTTAAAACAATGGGGCTTAGTCGAGATGCGGTGAATATGGCCAACGTGATTCTCTGCGAGAGCGCTTCAGAGGGACATTTTGCGGATTTGGACGAACTTTCGCTCGCGGAGTGTCGTGAGAGCTTGAGAGGATTAGTGCGAAAGCAACCTGCGAGATTAATTATTGCGATGGGGGAGAATGCTGCAGCTAGCCTTTTCGGAAGTGAGCCCGGGGTCGAGTCTTCGAGATCGAACTGGAGGGAGTTTGAAGGCGTTCCGGTAATGACCACCTTTCATGCCTCGCACTTGATTCAGAACCCTGCGATTTCAGAGCGGCGCAAGGTGTGGGAGGATCTGTTGTTGGTGATGGATAAACTTGGGATGAAGGTTTCCGACCGGCAGCGCGGTTTTTTCCTGAAATAGGCTGCGAATTAAAGTCCTCACCATTTTGAGTGAACGCGGCTTATTCGATGTCCACTCGAACGCCTGCGGAAATTTTTTGTACAAGTCGAATGACGTCCCAGTTGGCCACCCGCATGCAACCATGGCTGAACGCTCTGCCAATCGTATCGGGCTGGTTTGTCCCGTGAATGCCGATGCCGGGTTTGTTGAGCGCGCACCAGACGACGCCCACAGGATTGTTGGGTCCCGATGGAAGCATATAAAAGTCGCTTGTGCGGACACCATGGTTCAATACGCCTTCGTCCCACCTAAATGCAGGCATGGTTGAAATTGCGAGGATACGCCACTTTCCGGGAGGTGTCGGTAGAGAGGTGGATCCCGGCGTGATGGGAAACGCCGCGAGTAGCTTGTCTCCATCCAATAATTGTAGGATGCGCTCCTTTCGGCTGATTTGGATGTGGCGTCCTTTGAACTCTGGAATCTCCGGTAGCGTCGCTACCGCGGTGACCTCCTCGATTTTGAATGGCTCTACAAGAGGAACCTTAACGGTGTCGCCAATTTTCAGTGAGTCTAGCTTTATCTGGGGATTCAATTCCTCGAGGAGCGAGGGCGCTGAGTGAAATCGTTCGGACAAGAACTCCAAAAACGAGCTGTACGGTAGGTAATGGCGTTTTGCTTGCTCTGCAGTGGAGGAGGGAACTGATCCAACGAACCGTTTGTCCTCAGGCTGCAGTGTGTACTCCGTGTAAACTGGTGTGTTGGGGATGGGAAGGTTGTCAGGCAAACCTGTTTGGGCAAGCGAGTGGGCCTGCTGATAGAGCATGGTCGCTTTGACAGTAAATTCGCCAGTTTGCCCATCAATTTTGCCGGGCCCAAAAAGGGCTGTATCCAGGAAGGTTTGTAGCCGGACCGCTGCATCTCTTTGTTGAGGTGTCGGCTTTTGGCGAAGCGATGGAGCTGAAGCGTGCTGAGCTTCCGTCGCAGAATCCGGATGCTTAGACGAGGGAGACGGGGTTGGTTTGATTTGGACGGGGATCGAATTTCTTAAAGGGGCGGGATCTTGTTCCAATCCGAGTGCCACCTTTGTTAACAGGACGCCTGATATCAGCAGTGCTTTGGAGGTCGGAGACACGTTCATGGAAGGGCGGGGTGCAAGATACCGTCGACTAAGGTTAATAAATCGCTAGTGTCTCCAACAGCTTATTTGACATGAAATCACGACGTCTTCGCATTGCCCAGGTTTCGCCATTGTGGACCCGCGTTCCCCCCGTGAGCTACGGTGGTATTGAACTGCTGCTGAAGCTGTTGGTTGATGAATTGGTGGATCAGGGGCATGAGGTCACCCTGTTTGCTAGCGCCGATTGTGACGTCAAAGGCCACTTGCATTCGGTGCTGCCGATCTGCCTCAGTGATATGATGGGCGAGCAGCGTGCCCAATGCTACGAGCATTACGCCTGCGCGGTGATGGCGGACGCCATGGCGCGCGCTCACGAGTTTGATATCCTTCATTTTCACTTGCAGCCAACATGGCTTCCGTTCGCCGCTAGCGCGCCTTGCCCCGCTCTTTTCACCCTCCACACCTTTCCTCTGCTCGATGACGAGTGGGTCATGGCGCGGTACCCTGACGTTGAGGTGGCAGGGATCAGTCATTATCAAATCGCTCAGTCCTCGCAGCGCTTGGGGCGTAAGTTTCCTGTCGTCTACAACGGCTGTGATTTCGGGGCGTTTGAGCCTCGGTATGCGAAGGGCGAGTACCTTGCATTTTTAGGACGAATGAGTTTTCAGAAAAATCCCGGCGGGGCTATTCGGATAGCCAAGGAGTGCGGCATGCCAATTGTACTCGCCGGAGAGCCATTCACAGCACAGGAGGGCGCATATTTTGATGAACACGTGCGTCCATTCCTCAACGGCACCGACGTGACATGGATTGGCGGTGCCAACCACCAGCAAAAGGCTGAACTCCTCAGAAACGCAGCGGCCCTTGTTTTCCCAATTCAGTGGGATGAGCCTTTCGGATTGGTGATGATCGAGGCCATGGCCTGCGGCACGCCCGTGGTGGGCGTACGGCGTGGGTCAGTTGCTGAGGTTGTCGATTCTGGAATCACCGGATTTAGTGCGGATACGGTTGATGAACTCGCCCCACTGGTGGAGTCCGCAATCAAGCTGGATCGCCGCACCGTGCGCGCACACAGCGAAGGTCGCTTTGGCTTCCGCCAGATGGTGGCGAGTTACTTGTCTCTCTATGAGGAGCTCCTGGATCGCAAGTCTTCACGCTCATAAAATCAAGTCAACCAATTGGGTTGATCGATGTTTCTCCGCTGCGCGGCAACCCTTATTCCAGATCGTCGTCGTTCGCTCCGCGTTTAGTAGTGAGGCCCCTAAGTTTCCCTTCAATGAACGCGTCGATGTCGCCGTCCATGATGTCCTGGATGTTGCTACTTTGGACCCCGGTTCGCAGATCTTTAATCATCTGGTAGGGCTGGAACACGTAAGATCTGATCTGTGATCCGAACGCAACATCGGCTTTCTCACCGTACTGGCGCTCGATTTCTGCGCTGCGTTTGTCGAGTTCGATTTGTTTGAGTTTTGCGGTTAGCATTCGCAATGCGAGCGTCTTGTTCTGGGCCTGCGAGCGTTCGCTTTGGCACGCGGCAACGAGACCGCTGGGTTTGTGCCGAATGCGCACCGCGGTCTCGACCTTGTTTACATTCTGACCGCCTTTTCCTCCGGCGCGGTACGTATCAATCTCGATGTCTGCTTCATTGACTTCAATCGGGGCGCTTTCAGGCAAATCTGGGACAACATCGACTCCGGCGAATGATGTGTGTCTGCGTTTGTTGGAGTCAAAAGGCGAGATCCGCACCAGCCTGTGTACTCCGCGTTCTGTCGCCAGGTAGCCAAAAGCATATTCGCCTGTAACCCGAATCGTGGCGGACTTTATGCCGGCCTCGTCTCCCGGTTGAATGTCCACGATTGAGGTTTGGTAACCGTGTCGTTCGCACCATCGTTGGTACATGCGCAGAAGCATGTCGGCCCAGTCGCAGGCTTCCGTGCCTCCGGCCCCGGACTGTACCGAGAGGAACGCAGAGCAGCGATCTGAGGGCCCGGAGAGCAGGAGCTTGAGCTCAAACGACTCGAGGTTGCGCACAAAGGAGGCGAGTTCAGTCTCCACCTCCAATGCTGCCTGCTGCTGGTTTGCCTCCGCTTCGGCGAGTTCCACAAGCACTTCGAAATCCGCCAATTGTCTTTCAAGGGCGGTAAAGGGAGTGATCTTCCCCCGAAGCGCCGATACCTCTTCTACAAGCTGCTGCGCGCGTTCTTTTTGGCTCCAGAAATCTGGGGCGCTCATCGCCTCTTCGACCTCAGAAAGGCGCGATTTGAGGGATGCTAAGTCAAAGAAACCTCCGGAGTTCGTTGACGCGTGTGCGGAGGGGTTGTAGTTCTAAAGCGCTAATATCAAGTGACATAAATTAGAGTTTGGTTCTGCTCGGAACTTATCCTTGCGAGGTGACATGCCCTTCTGGAACTGTATCCGCCTGAACCGGAGCGAGTAAACGGTACGCGAAAAGATTTCTATCTTGCGAAGTACCCAGACCTCGAGCGGGGAGAACCGGAGTGATCCTCCTCAGCGCCTGACGGATGTGTCAAAACGGTAAACCGTCTCGCCCTCTTGCATCAGGTCGAGCCTGTCCCTGGCGATCATGCTAAGGTACTCTGGGCTAGTGCGTAACAGACGCTCTTGGCGCTCGTGACGTTGGAGGACAGCCTTTTTTGCGAATAGCTGGGTCTCTAAATCCTGGATCTCAGCACGCATTTCGTCTCGCTTGGAAGTCTCTGGCAGATAACGCATAGCGAGCGTCATCAATACCACGATTGCGATAAAGCAAGTGAGCGCCCAGTTTAGGGAAACCCAAACGGGGCGCGCAACCTGTTGCTGCTGCTCCAAGAAACGGTCGCTCACTTAGACGGACATCTTACCACCGAAGACCGCGTTGTCACCCAATTGTTCTTCGATTCTCAACAACTGGTTGTACTTGGCTACACGGTCGGTGCGGCATAGTGAGCCGGTTTTGATCTGTCCGGCGTTGGTCGCAACTGCGATGTCAGCGATCGTGGTGTCTTCCGTTTCGCCCGACCGGTGGGAGATCACCGACGTGTATCGATTTTCTTTCGCCAATTCAATCGCGTCCAAGGTTTCGGTGAGGGTGCCGATTTGGTTGACCTTGACGAGGATCGAGTTCGCTACGCCACGCTCAATTCCTTTGCGGAGGAAGTCCACGTTGGTCACGAAAAGATCATCACCGACCAGTTGGGTGTTTTTACCCATGGCATCGGTGATGGCCTTCCATCCGTCCCAGTCATTCTCGGCGCACCCGTCTTCAATGGACACGATTGGATAGTTCTTCTGCAGTTCTTGGTAGTAGGCGACCAGTTCGGAGGCCGAGCGGCGTGAGCCGTCGCTTTTCTTAAATACGTACTGCTTGGAGGCGGCGTCAAAGAATTCAGAGGAAGCCACGTCCAGCGCTATGAAAATCTCTTCGCCAAGCTTGTATCCTGCCTTTTTGACTGCCTCGGCGATGGTTTCTAGAGCGTCTGATGCGCTTTTGAGATTCGGCGCAAAGCCGCCTTCATCGCCGATTGCGGTCGATAGTCCGCGGCCTTTGAGAACGCCTTTGAGGGCATGGAAGATTTCAGTGCCTGCTCTCAGCGCGTCGGAGAAAGTGTTGAATTTCTTGGGGAGAATCATGAATTCTTGAAAATCGATGGGCGCATCTGAATGCGCACCTCCGTTCAAGATGTTCATCATTGGAACAGGAAGAACCTTCGCGTTCGGTCCTCCGATGTATTTAAAAAGGGGAAGCTCGACTTGGTTTGCGGCTGCGTGTGCCGTCGCCAGAGAGACTGCCAGTAGCGCGTTCGCACCCAACTTGGCCTTGTTTGGCGTCCCGTCGAGTTCGAGGAGCATTTTGTCCAGCGATACCTGATCCAACGCATCATGACCTTCCAATTCCGGGGCGATGATCTCCTCCACGTTGTGGACGGCCTTGAGCACGCCTTTGCCGAGATACACTGACTTGTCACCGTCACGGAGTTCGACCGCCTCGTGCTCACCAGTGCTTGCGCCGCTTGGAACCGCTGCGCGGCCTACCGCGCCGCCGACAAGTTCAACATCGACCTCGACGGTGGGGTTGCCCCTTGAGTCGAGGATTTGGCGCGCGATGATGGTGGAGATTAGGGTTGCTGACATATGCTTATGTGTTTTTGCGTGTGATGATTTGTTAGGGCGGACGCGAGGTACAACTTGCCTGTCCGGCCGCTTTGGATGCAATTCAATTTAAGCCTTAATCCAAGCGACGATCTTTATAATTTCAACCGGGCGGTCGGCACCCTCGGTGGGCAAATCAACGGTTTCGCCGCACTTATGCCCGAGGAGACTCTGTGCGATTGCCGCTTTGTACGAGATGATCCCCTGTTCGGGGTTTGTGTCCCAGGCACCCAAAATATGGTATGTGTCCACCTGAGCATCCTTGACGCCCCTTACCGTCACGGTAGTGCCGATTGAGACCTGAGCGGTTTCTGGGTTGGCGAAGTCGGTGCCTCTGGCGAGGGAGATGTCCCGCTCCATCTCTTGCTTGCGCCGCATCAAAACCCGTTGCATCTCCTTGGCCGCCTTGAACTCAAAGTTTTCCCGCAAGTCCCCGTAGTCGCGGGCTATGGCGATTTCCTTCGTGTTTTCAGGAATCTTCTTGTTAACGACTTCCTCATACTCCGCCTGACGCCTTTCAAGACTTTCCCAGGAAACAATCAGCGATTCCTGCTTTTCCTCGCGCTCACCCGAGATAAGAACCTCCAGCTCGGGGTAGCGCCGCACGAATCTGCCGAGGAGGGAGCGCTTGTTGAGGTCCTCAAAGGTGGGAGTCAGTAGCAGCTTCCGCATGGCCTCGCGAACCTCTTCGACTTCAGCGTCTTTAATCAGATCTGGGAGAAGGGTCTGGTCGTTTACTACGAGATCATGAAGCTTTCGGTCTCGGTTTTCGTTGAACTGGTCGCGCTCCAGAGCCGACAGAATCGCGCTCATCACCCGTGGGTGAATCAGGGATTTAAAATGCCCTTCGCGCTCCTTTTTGTCGCAGAGCCACGTGAGGGCGGATGACGAAATGGAGTGATCCCGAATGGCCCGGTCCAATGCGGTGTGCAGTTCGTCCTGCTTATCGCGTTCCTGCAGAAGTTTTGCCGCCTCGGTTACAATCCGAGTACTCCCACGTGCGATTAGCTGTAACGCTTTGGACGTCCATGAATCGCCGAACGCCGTCGGAAAAGCGCTGATGATCCGGCGCAGTTTCGCTGCAGGGACCTCCTCTAGCAGCGAAGAGAGGGAGCGCTGTTCGTCCAGAAGCATGGAAGTAATGGTCGGAGCTCCGGCTCCAGCATGTAAATCCTTGATTCTCTCCACCATTTCGTCCCGCTGGGTGAGCATCGTAAGCGCCTCCGCAGTTGCCATTTTAGAGTTCCTGCGAGCGGTCTCCTCGGCCACGGAAATAATCGACTGAAGCTGCGCAGTGGAATCCTTGAATTCCTCCAACTCGCGCAGGATTCGCTCTAAAGCCGCGATCTGGTCCTTGAGTTGACGGGCACTGGTGAAGGCCTCCAAGTGCTCTGAGGAGCGCGAAACCGCTTCCTCTCGGTAGACAATCGGTTCGGTTTTTTTTGTCGGCAATGAGAAGTGACCGCTTTTCTTAAGAACTTTTTTCGCCCCATCCCACCACTTTTTAAAGTCCGTTTCGTTGAAAACGGCTGGAACAAGAACTCTGTTGAGTTGGTCAACGGTGAGCTTACCCGAGTAACTGGAGAGCACCGAGCGAACAAAGGCTTCAGCCTCATGTTGCGCCTCCTTTTTGACGCCTGGCAGATCGAGTGCGATGCGCGCCAGGATGTGCTCCCTTTCTACAACCTGAAGAGATTCGGCCGCGTACTGTAATTGCATCGAATGCGCCTTCTTGGTCGCAAAATCAATAGTGATCTGATTGATGAGAAAATCGATATTCGCGATTTGCCCAAATCCCCAGTTCTTGTGAAGCACGCAGGCCCCCGAAGTGAAGTGTTCAAGAATACCGGCCACTGACTTTGAGATTTTACCGGCCTCAACCGCTTTTTGGATATCGGGGTTCATATAGGTAGCCCCTAAGCATACGGGGCCTTTCCCTTAGGGGAAAGGGGGAATCAGTAAATCATTTTCCCTCCGAAAATCCCTACCGCTCCAAAGGACGGTCCCACAGAGTCGCCAAACGGCTTTGTGAAAGTATTTGCCGTGAAGCTGGATAGACTGGGTCTCGCCTCCGAGGCGCGGTGGCTCTACTCTCGCCACTCCACAACCCAAGCCGGTAGCTGGCCCTCGTGTTTAGTGGGGATCAGGCGTTCGGTTGCCTGCATGTGCTGTTTGATCGACTCGTAAGTCAACGGCCCAAGAACGATCTCGCTTCCCTGCGCCCCATCGCAGTAACGGGAGGCTTTGTTCACCGTGTCTCCGATCACGGTGTACTCCAGACAGTCCTCTGCGCCGATAAACCCGTGTAGGACCTCGCCCGTGTAAACCCCGACGCCGAGTTCGCAATGAGGCAAGCCCGCGCCACGGCGCCGCTCGTTGACAACCGCCATCTTCCGCTGCATCTGAATTGCTGAACAAACGGCCTTCCAAGCGTGGTGCTCGTCTGGTTCCGGAC